>JAZGBI010000064.1 GCA_036476315.1 Candidatus Neomarinimicrobiota bacterium
CGTTATTTCGGATCAATAGAAGACCTCGAGGTATCGCTGACTTCACACTTTGCAAAATGGGGACGGCCAAATAATGCCCTGAAAACGTTATGCGCAAATATTTAAGTCACCTCATATAACACCCTCCGAAATGTCCATGCAATTCACGACATACCCAGGTAGCATACCGATTTTTCGGTATTGGTGCAATTTAATCATCTCGAAACGGCACAAGCTGAACTGGCTCAGCAGAAGTTGTGGACAATTACGCCTTTTTTTGACTTCACCACTGGATCACGTAAATTCCGTTCGTGAGGTTACTGAATTATATTTTCATCGTTAGTCTCATTCTTTTCACCTCAGCAGTCACAGCCGGCGTCATCAGAGTCCCTCAAGACCAGTCGACGATTCAGGCAGGGATTGATGCTGCGATTGATGGAGATACGGTTCTGGTGGATACAGGAAGGTATGTAGAGAACATTAATTTCAATGGGATGAATATCGTAGTAGGAAGTCAGTTCCTGACGACGCGGGACACTTCCTACATCTCCCAGACGGTGATTGATGGAGACAGCAGTGGCAGTGTGGCGACGTTTGAGAATGGGGAGGATTCAACGGCTGTTTTGACAGGCTTCACGCTGACAAACGGTCTGGCTCTGTGGGGAGGAGGGATTCTCTGCGATGCATCGTCGACCCCAAGTCTGGTCGGTCTCAACGTAACTAGAAACCGCGCTTCCGGTGGGGGTGGGATCTACTGTTATGAATCCAGTCCAACCCTGGTGGATATTACGGTAAGTGGAAACATTGCTGATGCCATAGGCGGTGGGATCTCCTGCACGAATTCCCACCCAAGTTTGCAGAACGTAAGGGTGAACGGGAACGTGGCTCATCATGGCGGCGCCCTTTTTTGTGAGTTGTCTAACCCGAATCTGAGGAATGTAACCATAATTGGGAATACGGCTGGTTCCGGCGGCGCAATTCACTCCCTTTCTTCCAGTCCCACATTGGTCAATGTGACCATAAGTCGGAATACGGCTGAAGTGGGTAGCGGGATTTGGTGCTGGCTAAATTCCCGTCCCCGTTTGGTCAATACAATCCTCTGGAACGAATCAGGGGAAGAAATCTATTTTGTTCAATCTGGTGAGCCCAATTCCATCACAATTGCCTATTCAGACGTCTTTGGTGGCGAATCAGGAATTGCAACCAATGACAACGGCACCGTTAATTGGTTTGACGGGAATGTCGATCGTGACCCCCTTTTTGTCGATGCCGAGAATGGAGATTTCCATCTCCAACAAGGTTCCCCCTGTATCGATGCCGGGACGGCCTTCTTCGTATTTGACGGCGACACGCTCGTCGATCTGCCCGCCAGTTCCTACGAGGGATACGCCCCAGACATGGGAAGCTATGAGTCTCCCTACTCGGTGGGCATTACGGATGAGTCTATCCTCGCGATCCAGTTTGCCCTCAAACATCCCCATCCCAATCCCTTTAATCCTACGACCACCATTGAGTTCTACACGCCCCAAAGTGGTCAGGTCATCCTGACCATCAATGATCTGTTGGGAAGAGAAGTTGGAACAATCCTGAAAAAGCGCATGGACGCAGGCCATCATAAGGTTCAATGGAACGCCACTAATGTTCCCTCAGGAATCTATTTCGTCAAAATGCAAACCGGCAGCTTCAGCCTAGTGAAGAAGGTGACGGTGCTGAGGTAACCTTCAACCTGCAGGACTGACTCCTGTCTCGTGTGTGGCCATCTCCGCATTTTGCCTTGTAATCGATCCCTCGCTTCGTAAATTCGCAAAAGAGGAATTTATTGACGAGAACCACCACCAGGTCTGATAGCCTCTGCACTAACTAAGACCATCCGGGAAGACCGATGATATTGGCAGAGCGTCCGATCATCAAGCTCTACATAGGAATTGAGAGGAATATCAAGGAGAATGGAGAAACACAATGAACAATAAAGTTATTCTTGTCACGGGTGCCACCGGACAACAGGGTGGCGCAGTGGCCCGGCATCTGCTTAAAGGTGGCTGGAGAGTCCGCGCACTCGTACGAGACCCTAAAAAAGACAATGCGCAAGCGCTGGCGAAGCAGGGCGCGAAACTTATACGGGGCGATTTGTACGACCGCGTTTCGCTCGAGGGGGCTCTTAAGGGAGTGTACGGGGCGTTCAGCATCCAGAATTTCTGGCTTCCCGATGTGGGTTATGAGGGCGAAATCAAGCAAGGCAAATTGTTAGCGGACGTGGCCAACGAAACAGGCATCGAGCATTTTGTGTACTCCTCGGTTGGAGCGGCGCATCGAGGCATGGGCCAGAAGCACTTCGAGAGCAAATGGATCATCGAAGGTTACATTAAAGAACTTGGCTTGCCGTATACTATTGTGCGTCCGGTCGCGTTCATGGACAATCATAATTGGTGGCGTCCGCAAATCTCAAACGGAACACTCCAAAGTTACGGCGTGCGACACGACAAGAGAACACAGCTCATAGCAGTAGAAGACATTGGCGAGATCGTTGCGATTCTGTTTTCCGAGCAACAGGAGTATCTGGGGAGAACACTCGAAATCGCGGGGGACGAGTTGACCGAAACGGAGCAGGTGGCAACTTTCACCAAAGTGATTGGTCGTCCCGTAAAGCTTGTACAGCCACAGATGTCCGAAGGCGACACTCCAGACGAAGAGCAGATCGCGGCAATCCGCTTCTTTAACGGTGAAGCTTATACAGCGGACATTGCCGCCGTGAGAAAAATTCACCCCGGCCTCCGAACCTTTGAGCAATATTTGCGAGAAACAGGCTGGGAGAATTTACCTGTATTACCACTGCCTGAGAGTGACAGTAATTGGGGCCCTTAGTAATTTCATCTAAACTCGAAGAAGCAGGTCACTTAGCAACTCGTGTTGTGGCCCAGACAGTTCACATGAAATAGTGGGCGTCAGACCCCGGAGGCATGCTTCCATTTGTGGATGCGGTGTTGAAAGGCTTGATTCAATAGGTGACCAGCCAAAGGAGACGTTGCCAGATTCCGAGTTATTTGTGATTGGTAGCTTAACATTGAGGAGGATTTCCACCCGTAAATCGGGAAAAAGGAGTCTCACATGAATCAAAGTCAACGTACCAAGAATGACATCTATGTCGTAGGAATCTGCGGGAGCCTAAGGAAGGGTAGCTATACTCGGATGGCATTGAACATTGCTATGAAAGGCGCTAAGGAGAGTGCTGTCGAAACACGCCTGATTGATCTCAGAGACTACGATCTTGTTTTTTGCGATGGAAAGAAAGATGAAAGTTCCTATCCCCAGGGAGTCTTTGATCTTCGTAAAGATGTGGGACAAGCTGACGGGATTATTCTGGGGACACCGGAATACCATGGAGGCGTAAGCGGGGTTCTGAAGAATGCCCTTGATCTCATGGGGTTCCATGAGTTCGAAAGCAAGATAGTAGGTCTCGTAGGAGTATCTGGAGGCAGAACCGGCGCCGTCAATGCGTTGAATAGTCTGAGAACAATTGGCAGAGCGCTACATGCCTGGGTCATCCCGGATCAGGCGTCTGTTGATCAAGCATGGAAGGCGTTCGACGACGAAGGAAATCTAAGAGACTCAGGATTGGCAGATAAGATAAAGGAGATTGGACGCCAGGTGTCTCGTTTTTCTTACCTACATAAGTTTGAAAAAGCGCACGAGTTCCTTAAGAATTGGGAATGTGCCCCTACTAATCCAGGGGGTGCAAGAGAAGCAGAAATGACTGCAGAAGAGGTTTAGAGAGTCAGAGGAGGAAAGAGAGAAATGACACCCCTCACTGGCCGCCGCTTGGAGATCTGAAGGCAAGAGAAAGGAGAGAACATGATCATCAAGTATGATCGCGCAACGGACGCCGCCCATGTCAAATTGTCGAATAAACGGACTGAGACAAAAGTGCCATTCTGCAAAAGGGTGACTGTCGAGTTTGATGCCAGCAACGAGTTAAGGGGATTCAATCTTACAGGAATAGCTGATTGGATTGGAAAGCCAGTGCCCGATTCAGAAGAGGAACGGGACCGCAAGATCTTAGTGTCACTTCTCAACGAATTTGCAATTCATACGTGTGCTCCAATGGGCACAGCTGACTAAGAAAAGTTAGCACCGCCGAGAGATTTGGTTTTACTAATCAATGGCGAGTACATAGCCAAAACTGGGAGGAATCAATACAATGAATACTAAGAAGTTGGCGCTATCATTTCTGGCAGGGGCCGTGGCAATGACTTTGCTGGGGTTCCTTTGGCATCAGGTAATAATGTCAGGTTTTTATGATGAGCAACTGGGTGATGTTCTAAGATCTGAGCCAAACGTTGCTTTTGTTGTCTTAGGATATCTCGTCCTGGCTCTACTGATGGCCTACATCTATCCTATAGGCTACAAAGGGGGGTCTCCAACATCGCAGGGCCTGAAATTCGGCATTCTCATGGGCTTGATCTGGGTATTACCCCACGGACTCGTCTACGTTGGGGTTTTGAATTTTACCCTTACCTACACTATTGTTGATGGAATATGGCACGTCGTGGAAGAAGGAGTTGGGGGTGTAGTAATTGGACTCCTTTACGGGACCGGAACGGAGAAAGAATCAGATTGATTTTATGATGGAGGCAGCTTCCTTATTACACAGCTAGGAGTTCCTGTATTGCCGAATTGTTAGAGAAAGAGGCCATTAACTGCCGTTACTGCGGTGAGGGACGGCGGGTGGAGGAGCACAAGGGGTCATGATTTTTGGTACCAGAAGTGAGAACACTCCACGAACCATTTTGGGTGGGCTCTTACCTGCGCCAAAATATCCTTACAGGTATGCATCTTGGAGATCTGGCCGCCATAGAAGATTTCTTAGACAAAATGAGGTAAGCTTTCCTTCATCAAGACGGGTTAATGATTCATTCAATTCAATAATCGCCCCGCGAGTGGATTTAGGCTGCAGGAAGGAAGAGCTCAGGTATTGGGAGAAGATTATAGCAGAACATAATGAAGATCTGGAGCCTCAGGAGGTCAAGAAATGCCAATATGGATACGGTTTCTAGGGATAAAGGTGAAACGGAAAAGGTAGAAGTTGGTAAACTGGCGCTACAGCAACGGACATACGCTCCGTGGACGGGAGATTGAGAGATAAGAAAGGTCTATTTCAGCAGCAACATCTTCCGGGTCTGGGTGAAGTCACCCGACCTCATTCCTACGAAGTAAATCCCTGAAGGAACATTACTGGCGTTCCATTGGACTTTGTGGTTACCGCTGTCGAATGCTTGGTTCAGGATCATCTCAACTTCTCTTCCCAACAGATCGTAGACCATGAAGGTGACAGGGGCAGTGTTGAGCGTAGTGAACTCAATGGTTGTGGTCATGTTGAAGGGGTTCGGGTAGATGTTAGAAATTGAAATATCTCCTGGAACAACAATTATTTCATCACCATCATCTATTGCCGTTTCACCGATAAGCGATTCAATAATAGTGATCATCGTGCCAGGATCGTATTCTGTGTCAGCAAAACGGATAATTCCATTCTTGTCGATAATAAAATCTCTTGGATAGGGGGACGTTCCGCCACGGATGTTATATGATGAGTAAACGGCGCTGATGTCACGGAGTACCGGAAACGTAATACCCTGGTCTTCAATGAAGTTTTGAAGTATTGAGTTGGATTGATTTGAAATCCCGAAGACCATCACTCCGTCATCCTGGTATTCCCGCCAGATACTTACCTCTAGATCCGAAAACTCCGGAGCACAGACTGGTCACCAACTGGCAAAGAAAGCAATTACTACCACCTGGTCCTGAAGTTCGTTCAGACTAATATCTCCGAAACCATTCACTGACGGCAGCGTGAAATCGGGCGCCTCCTGCCCAACTTCGAGTCCCCAAGGCGAATTTCCTTCAAGAACGACAAGAACTACCGGCTCATCAGAGTCATTCGACCTGATTCTCAGGCTTGTATGTCCGCTCTCTGTGGTGGCACAATATTTGATAATTCCCTCCACAGTGGCACCGGGCAGGATGTCCTCGGCCGACAAGGTGATCTCATAATCTGTGTGACTAACTGTGATCTCGTCGATGATTAGCGTCTCCATACCGTTATTTGCAAGAGTGATGGTAGCATCCCGACATTCTCCCAACTCTGTGTAGGGAATGTCCACATGTCGGGTTGACACATCGAGATCGGGCCCTTCAACTGGTTCAAACCGAAAACTCCTGAATGTTATCCACTCCGCGGAATAGACGATGTCCCCGATCATATCGACCGCCATAACGCGTCCGCCGGTATTCTTGTAACCTGCTATAGACATTGAAGGGGAGTCGTCCCATCTCAGGATTTCCACATCATCCCAGTCGGAGACTGCGACCAGACTATCGTTTACGGCGACTCTGGAAGCGTAGCCGGTTGTGTTATAGTTCGCTACGAGAACCGGATTTCCTGAATTGGAAACATCAATCATATCGACTCCACCAGCTCCCACGGCTACAAAAACAAAATGGCCTGCTGCTGCCACGTCCTTCGCTGTCCCAGACGTTGCCACGCTGCCCAACAAATGAGCCACTTCTGGATAGGATACATCTATGATCTTTAGGCCACCTGCGCCATCCGCAACATATACGAGATTCCCCGCTTCTGAGACTTCCACTGCCCATGCATTCTCTGTGGGGACGAGGGCTACGAACTGAGGGGAATCGGGCGTGGTAACATCGATGATTTCGACACCATCTGTGTGTGCCGCAGCGAAGAGGTATGCACCACTCCCATCAGAATGTTCATACGATCTCCCGCGGAGTCCGTAATCAGCCACATGCGCAGGATTGCTTGGATTGGTAACGTCGAGTACTTCAATTCCACAGTATCGTCCACTGCCATAGGCGAAGTTTTCGCTAACATGCCAGGCGTACATCCGACCAAACTCGCATCCGCTCGCATAATACAGCCCCACAATTTGAGGGGATGAGGGGTCCGAAATATCAAGGATACCCAATCCGTCAAGACCCCCAGGTATATAGGCATAGTTTCCTGAAATCTCGACATCCAATAACTCATAATTCAATGGACTGAAAGAATTTAAGTAAGTCAGGTTCCAGCCCAGGACACGAAACGGAATTATCGCCATTGGAAGAAAAAGAAGAACGAGATATCTGCGTAAACGTACGGTCATCAAGGAAGCCTCTGCACCAAATGGTTGAATCCTAAGGTCAAAACCAGGACCTCAGACACAATCGTCCTCCTTCGTTTGATGACTCAAGGGTGACAAGTCCCGTTATCAAAAACTGATTTTTCGTAACATCATTCTTCTGATTTCTTGGTTCCTGGATGGATTAACTTGGACCTGCTTCGCCAAAAGCGGTCAACAGAATGGGGACTGTCCAAGGGTAGGTGACGCCGTGTGAGAGAATAGATCTCGCGAGGAGCTATTTTTATAAGGATTTTCCCTCTTCTGTATTCTTGTCCTCAACCGGATCTGGCGTGATTTCTTTATTCTGTCGACTTGTACCATATCCGAGCTCTTCGACTACCTCTGGTACCGCCTCGAGATCAACGTCATCATTAAATGTTAGCGTCATGGTGTTTTTCTTAAAGTCCAC
>JAZGBI010000065.1 GCA_036476315.1 Candidatus Neomarinimicrobiota bacterium
CTGCAGCATCTTCAGTGTGTCCATTGGCGCAGAAAAAAATTTTCTAAAGGAAAACTGGTTTCTGCAATCGTCCTATCTTGTAGAAGAGGATGTCGGGGAGATTTCTTCGTCGGGGTTCAAGCCCGTCAATTGGTACCCGTTAAGTATTCCTTCAACCGTTTTGACGGCGCTCGTGCGCAACAGTGTATATCCGGACCCCTATGTTGGCATGAACAACATGAAAATACCGGATACTTCGGATGAATTTAGTCGACAACATGATCTGGGAAAATACAGCCATTTGCCTGGTCAGTCGATCAGGGTAGATCGATAAGGCAGGTGATCGGAGGACCCGGGGACCTACAATGACCATCCCTCGCGGTATTCACGACGAACATATTTGTTCGCCTCTTCCAGATTCGTTACTTTCATTTTCTTTCCATCCCACTCCAATATCTTCCCCGCATTACGTACGGCAAGGTTGCCCAACAGAACAATCTCAGTCATTGGACCCGAAACGTCAAAATTGGAACTCGCCGGTTCTCCCCCCTTGCACGCATCAATCCACTCCTGGTGAATCCCCGGGGACCGGCGGATTGTCTTCGGCGGCTGTGTGTAAGCCTGCATAGCGGTCTCGGGTATCATTCTGGGACTATCCCCATAGTCGTTGCACATGAGTGTGCCCTTGTCGCCTACCAATAACACACCACTCCCATTGCCCATGCGACGACCTTCTTCCAGTGCTTTCGGTCTCGGCGGTGTCAATCCGCCTTCATACCAGACCATGTGCACTGGAGGCATATCATCCCTGGCAGGAAAATCATAATGAACGATGGACCCGATGGGCCCCGTTTCGTCATTGGTGGGAGTGGCGCTGCCCTGCACGCTCGTCGGATGACCTAATTTGAGCGCCCAGACCGGAGTGTCGATGAGATGGCAGCCCATGTCACCCAGGGCTCCGGTTCCGAAATCCCACCACCCGCGCCAATTGAAGGGAAGGTAAGCGGGATGATAATGACGCCATGGCGCCGGTCCAAGCCACCGATCCCAGTCCAGCGTGGGCGGAACTGAAGGTACCGACTTCGGCCGATCAACACCCTGTGGCCAGTAACCCCAGGGTCTGTTGGTCCACACATGAGCTTCTCTTACATCACCAATGGCTCCATCGGCAATCCACTCTGCAATGAGTCGATTGCCCTCACCCGCATGACCCTGGTTACCCATTTGGGTGGCTACTTTGCGTTTCTTGGCAGCCTTGGTGAGCATCCGGGCTTCATAGATGTCGTGAGTCAACGGCTTTTCACAGTAGACATGCTTGCGTTTCTTAATCGCTGCCATGGAAGCGACAGCATGGACGTTGTCGGTTGTGGCAACACAGACGGCGTCGATGTCTTTCTCCTCTTCCAGCATTTCGTAAAAATCAGTATAGGCAGCGCAACCGGAATATGACTCATTCCCGGTTTGTTCGGCGTAGTACTGGTTGACCTGTTGTCTGGCCGGCTCCCACCCCTTTATCCCACCGAAGTAATACTCGCTGTAATCACATTCTTTGTAGACATCGCAAACGGCAACAACCTGAACGTCGGGAATCTGAAGGAATTGGCTCATATCAAACGTACCCTGGCCGCCGGTGCCGATTATGGCCAGGTTGACTTTCTCACTGGGGGCGACACGGCCGATTCCTCCCAACACATGTCGAGGAACAATTGTGAAGGCCGCTGTTGCCGCCGCGGTACGTGTCAAAAAGTCGCGACGAGAGATCTTGTTCCCATGAGCGTTCAAAGTCTGTTTCGTGTTTTTCATTGGAGTGTCCCCTTCCCTTTTCTGAGATCTGAAACTTCAAGATCATAAGCAAGCATTATTGTAAGGCCAAGAATAAGCAATTCCATTCTTTGGATCAACATTTCCTGCGACTCCCAGGGATAACAGTTGTCCAAGTTCCTGAGATTATGCACTTCAAAATACTAACCTCGTACCGAGTCACCTGTCCCGACGGCTCGGGATCTCCCAGCCTGCCCCTCCCGGAGCGGGGCTGGCAGGCGCTACGCTCCGATTGGCAGTAGGCGGTTAGCCCCGCTTGGCGGGATTTCCGCTGCGCTCCAACAGTTGGCAGTCTTACTTATACGGAGGACAGGCACGTATCATTTCTCCAGTTCTCCTCCAAAGGAGTTCCTTCGGAACATCTCTCCCCGCAGGGTCCTTTGGATAATTCTCCATATGATTCATTCAATTCTTCATTCTGGATTCATTTGCTGGTTAAGAAATCATATACGATGCTAGTGTAGTGCTTCGCGAGAACTTACAATGACATTATCAAATAGAAGCGAATTAGTGATACGAGGCACTACATAATGGTAAGAATTATTGAGGCTGCGAACGAATCTTTTTTCTGATCTGACTAAGAAACTCCTCAAGTTTTCGATACCTGTCTTCGACTTCCTGCGGAACACTTATTTCAACCAAACGTGACAATTCGCGTGTTTGGCCATAAAAGAGAGACTGCCCCGCGGAGCGTTCCAACACTCCAAGAGGTTTCCCGGTCCGGGTATCACCCTCGCCCGAAGTCCCTTCTACCGGTTCAGGAGGATGTGAATATTTCACCGCCTTCTGAAGGAGATCCAACGCCTTCTTGGAGTCTCCTTTTCTCCAGGCAACGTAACCGTTGAGAAAATAGGCTTCCGCACTTTGATAGTTTGAGGCAGTTACAGCATCAAAATAGAACTGAGCCTCAGAAAGGTCACCCCGAATCAGTAAAACCTGCCCCAGGCGAATCAGCGGACCGGTTTCTTCTTTATTAATCCTGAGGACCTTTTGGAACTCGGATTCGGCCTTTTCGATGTTGAAGATCTCGTTCTGTTCGAAACGAAGGTAAAGGTTCCCTAACTGTAAATGTGCCCGGGTGCTGGTGGGATTCACCTGCACCAGCCGTTTCCACGCTTCCTTTGCATTTTCGTATTCCCCCAGTTCCATGTGCATGTTTCCCAGATAGTAGAGAGCGTCTTCATGTTTGTCGTTAAGTGCGAGAGCCCGCTGGTACTCCCCGGCTGCTTCTCCCGGCTTTCCCGAAATTCGGTTTTCTGTAGCTTTTCGATAGATCTCCCAAAAACTCCGGATCTTCTCTTTTTCGGCGGTCCATTCTTGATCATCTTCCTTTTGCGTGGTCCGCTGAGGTCCTGGCTTATTGAGAAAAGTAATGACCACGAGGAGAGTGAACACGCCAGCAAATACACCAAGAGGAATTCCTCTTCTCATGAGACTTTACATTCTCTCATAAGTGGCCTCCCCCTCCAGGATTCGCACTGTCTGGTTGGCTTCAACATTGTGAAAGAGTTGTCGGGTCCCGCCGGGCCAATTAATCTCCAGCGTGTCCACTCTGGAGCTGGATCCCAGGCCAAAATGTTCGACCAGACTGTTTTGCGAACAGTAAGAGCTCTGAGCCCCCACCTGGCAGATTTGGTACGTGCCGTCGGCAACCAGACGCAGCTTGGCACCGATCGCTGAACGATTGCTTTGCCTCCCTTCCAGGCTCACCTTTAACCAATTGTTTCGATTTCCGCCCTCATTTCTTAGAAGGATCCCCGGTCCGTTGTTGTTCACCACGAAAATGTCCACGTCCCCGTCATTGTCATAATCACCGAAAGCTGCACCACGGCCCACATATTCATTCTGGAAGATGTCGCCACTCACGGTCGAGACGTCGTAAAACCCTTCACTGGCTCCTCGATTCCAAAAGAGCTTGTTCGGCATAGGCACGAGAAGCCACGGTTTTTCCCTCTGCCGAAATGTGCTCCCGTTTGAAATGAACAGATCCGGTCTGCTGTCATTGTTGTAATCGAAAAAAGACGTTCCCCAGCCGATGTAATCAAGGGCGATCTGTCCCAAACCATAGCGGTCTGCCTCGTCCATGAATTTGATGTTGGTCGAGGAGGATTGAGATGCTGCAGCGAATTGGGAACCTACGTTACTGAACAGAGCATTTTCCTGGGCCATCCAGTGAGTGACGAAAATGTCCATGTCCAGATCCCCATCCCAATCGCCTACCGCCAATCCCATGGCTCCCCGGTAGTCTGCTACCCAGGAGGCATGGCTTATTTCTTCAAACTTCTCATTGCCCAGATTCCGGTACAGAACGTTATCGGATACGTCGTTCGCCACGTACAGGTCAGGCCAGCCATCTTCATCGAAATCGCACCATGCCGCCGAGAGGCTGCGACCTTCCGGGTTATCAACTCCCCCACCCGCCGCCATCTCCGTGAACGTACCATCTCCATTGTTCTTATAGAGCAGGTTCCGTTCCGGCGTGAAGGAAGAAGGATTGAGGCTTGTGGGAACTTCCACATCGTATTGCATGGACAATTCCCGGATGTCCTGATAGGAATATTGTACATATCCGCAAACGTAAAGGTCGAGAGATCCATCACGGTTGAAATCTGCCCAGGAGGCACCTGACCAGAACCCTTTCCGCCCACCAACCCCCGCTCGCCTGGTTCTATCCGTGAACGTACCGTCTCCGTTGTTGCGGTAGAGCGAGTTTTGTCCATAGCAGGAAATGAACAAATCGGGCAAACCGTCGTTGTCGTAGTCTCCCCAAGCAGCCGCCATACCCCAACCCCGGAAGTCCACACCAGCCTTGGAACTCACCTCTTCAAATGTGCCATCCCCCCTGTTATGATACAGTGCGCAATGGGACGGAGATGATTCGATCTCCTCTGCTGTCATAGAGAGCGGGCCTACCTCATTGACTACAAAGAGATCCAGCCAGCCGTCATTATCATAATCACCCCAGGCGGCCCCCGATCCCATGTCTTCGGGAAGCTGAGTTGACCGTTTTCCGGAGAAATGGTGAAATGAAATGCCTGCTTCCAGGGAAGCATCCACGAATCTAACCTGGGGATAGTTCTTCGGTAAGGATCGAGTAAGGTCGGCCGTCACTCCTTCAATTTTCTCTCCCGGCCGGTAGGGTGGTTCGGGTTTGGAAAGCAGCCAGAGCGCAGCGCTTACGCCGGCTATGAAAAGAACTATACTGATTGCGGTCGTGACGATGAGGCGTCTTCGGCGGGACAGGCTAGCCGGCATTAGCCTGCAAGGTCGTCATCGATCCGACTTGAATTCGCTTGGTATCCTCGGAAATTACGGAAATGGGAGCGGTAACCCCGGACTCCTCCCCAAGAAGGAAGTTAAGGAGGAACTGGTTGATCTTCCGGTACATCAGTTTCGCTGTCACCTGCAACTCTCCGACGTGATCGGCGGGCACCTGAAACTGAAATTCTTCATCTGTGAGAGGCTGTTTTCCCTCCGTCGAAACGCTGCCGGGACAGAGGAAGGAGAATTCGGCTTTGTCAGAAAAGCCCGGGAACAGGACGCGGCGGTATCGCACACCCACCATCTCCCACAAATTGTGCCGGTCAATCAGATTGCCGTACTCATCAACGGACTCCGCTTTGAAGACGAAAGACCCAGGCTCAATAAAATTCCGGTCATCCCTGCGGCCGCTAGAAAAAACCTCGTTGCCGTCCTGGTCCGTCACGGTAACTTCAACCCAGGCTTGAATAATATCCATGGGACCGGTAGGGAAATCATGACCGACCTTGTTGTTGGTGATCACGGCTTGAATCTTGACTGTTTCACCAGGTTCGACCTTCTCCGGCACCACGAGTTCCAGTGGCACGGCGGGTCCCTTCTTCCACTTATCCGCGATTTCGGGGATCTCGATCTCACCTTGAAGCCACTTTTCTGTCAGAGCGATCTGCTCGTCTGCACCTGGGAGATCCAAAATCCGGGGGATAAATTGATTGGCAGCTATGAAACGATGACTCCGATGCTTTTTGTCATCGGGAACTCGATTGTAGTCCAGGGCATCTCCGCTGGCGGGATCGCTGGATTCCACCAATCGCATATGACATTCCCGGCATTCAACGGTCTTTGTGGCATCTCCCGGATGATTCCAACGACTCTTTCGCCAGTTATCGAATTGGTTTTGAAGTTGAACCCAACCCACCTTGTTGATCTCCTGATCGATGAACTGCTTATGGCAGGCGGCGCAGAACTCGGGACTCTTAAACAGACGATGCTGCAAGCTTTCCACATGATACCTCGGGTAGGCACGAATCAAGAAATCCCTGAGAAACCGGACTTTTTCGCCTTCGTGTAATTCGAACATGTAGCGTCGCGGCTGGGTGATGACGTAATTCGCATTTCCTTTGAGATCTGTCTCTTTGATGGCATGACAGACAAGGCACGAGACACCCTCCTGATATCCCGCGAGGTTGGTCAAGTCATCAGTGAAGATATTCTTTGCTCCTGAAAACAGAGAGATGGGATCGTGGCATCCACCACAATATCGGGTTGATTCGGGTCCATTCTGTTCACCCATAACCTTCTGAACGGCTTGAAACGCAGGATCCATTGCCGAATAACGGTGAGCACTGACCTGCCACTCTTTGACAATGTCCTGGTGACATCCCGAAGTTCCGCACGTTTCGGAGCCGCCCAGGGACCGGGCGTCGAAGGCATCTCCGGTACTTGTTCGGGCTAGACTTGGGGCAAAGGGCCTGTCGGGACCGTAGATGAAGCTGTAGTCATCGGGTAATCGGTTGACCAGTTTCACCGGTTCATATGCATAAACCAGAAGGATGACCCCAGCAAAGAGTACTCCCACAGCGAACAGGGTATTCAAACCATAACGCTTCTGCGCCTTCAAAACCGGCTGCAACGCCTCCGTCTTTCGTCCTCTGAAATCACGAACCAGGATGACGACCAGATGAGGCAGCAGAGAAGCAATCAGGGCAAACGTGGAAATAATGTGGGCCACGTCCCAACCGTGGCCGATCTTCGTCTGAAAAATAGCCTGAAACGTCAAAACGATACCGCTTACGGCAGCCACCACGGTTGCCACTAAGGAGAAGTACCCGGTGAGCTTGATGTGGTGCATTCTGGTGGTTCGGTATACCAACCAGTGGCGGATTTGATACCAGGTAAATGGTATCAAGAACAGCAGACCTATCCCCGTGTGCAAAAGAACCATCACCTGGTTTGAGATGCTGAACGGAAGCAGATAGATGGAAAGTCCCGTCAATGTTTCGAAAAACAAGAGTCCGGAAGCGAGAATAAGCAGCCGATGCTGCCACTCCTTCGCCCTGAAGGTCTGATCATGTTCCTGCTTCATTGCTTCTCCTTTCCTTGGACGTTCTCCTGTCGCTCGTTCACTCCGTTATGTTTTATCGCGGTCTATCCATACTGGGGGATTACGCAGGGCCTGACCGGAAAGGGGTAGAGAAATCTATCATGAATTGGACTTATCTTCCGGTCAGAGCCAAACTCTCATCATGGAGGTCCTCTCCCTCCACAATGTAGAGTGTCTGATTGGGCTCGATATTTTCAAAAGCTTGAATATGACCGTTAGGCCAGATGATCTCGATCCTATCAACCTCCCTTTTTGAACCGAGACCAAAATAGAGTTCCTTGGCATTTGCAGAGAGGTAACCTGTGCCTGAGATGAGGGGCTGAACTTGAACGAGATCACCGGTGGTCACTTCTACTCTGGAACCATACGCATCCCGGTTGGACTTTACTCCCTCGAGCCTCACCTTGAGCCAGTTATTCCTTGTCCTTGACTCATTGTGATACAGAACGCCCACACCCCGGTCTGGATCGTCAATGGTGTTTCCCTTTCCATCCTCAATCTGTTGACCGTTGTTGGTTATGTAAATATCCACCCTGCCGTCATTGTCATAATCGGCAAAAATGGCAGACCTGTGGATTCGTTTTCCCGTGTTCCAAACGCCGGAGGATTCCGAAACGTCATTAAAACGTCCGTGTCCATCATTCTCGAAAAGAAGGTTCAGCTGCCGGTTGTCGCCGCTGACTGCGTTGAGATGCCCGTTCGCGAAGAAAAGGTCCAGGTCTCCGTCGTTGTCCAGATCGAAAAGTCCCGTTCCCCAACTGACCGCGGGCCAACTCAACTTATGGACAAGAGGAGAGTCAAATTCATGGACGAAAATAGCATTCTTCAAGACTCCGTCGTTGGAAGTTTCATTGTCCTCCAGTTGAGCGAGGACATTCACCTCCGCCGCATAATTGGTATAGGTAAGGTCATACTTTCCATCGGCATTGAAATCGCCCACGGCTATGCCCATACTTCCATCCGTAGTACTGAGTCCGCTGGGTCCCGAGAAACTCTTGAATGTCCCATCCCCTTTATTCAGGTACAGCCCGTTGGCGTCCGTGTCGTTCGTCACAAAGATATCCGGCCAGCCATCATCGTTGAAGTCGTTGAAAACGGCCTGCATCGACTTGCGCGCCGCGTCACCCACACCGGCCTTATCGGTCACATCGGTAAACGTCCCGTCTCCGTTGCTCCGGTAGAGTGTGTTCGGCAGACCTCCGAAGTCCATGGGGAAACGCAAGCTGGTGTTCAGGGGTCGATTGGAGAAGTCAACATAGCCCATTACATAGACATCCAGATCCCCGTCGCGATCGTAGTCGCCCCAGGAGGATCCTCCGTACCACCGGTCTTTCACGCCTTCCGGAAAGGCCTGGTCCGTCACGTCGGCGAAAGAATTGTCTCCGTTGTTCCGGTAGAGAATGAAATTTCCGTAGTTGGTCACGAAAAGGTCAGGGTAACCATCGTTGTCGTAGTCCGCAACGGAAACCCCCATCCCTTCCCCCGGGTCGAGAACTCCGCAGTCTGACGACTTTCGCGAGAAAGTTCCATCTCCCATGTTCTCATAAAGGGCGTTGGTCACGTCACCTGGCCCCTGGCAATTCACAAGGTAAAGGTCCCAGTCTCCATCCCGGTCATAATCGAGCCAGGCGCCTCCGGAACCGTTCGTCTTAATCAGGTGAACATGGGCAAACTCCTCAAGGGACAGGAGTCTCCCTCTCGATTTCCAGAACTCCTTTTCCTCATGGAACACGAGGTCCAATCCTTCATTGGTAGCAGCACCCCTCACCGTCGGTCCAATCTCGCACCACCGCGGCCTTTCAGCGTAATGCTCGAAATCGATTCCGGCGTATTCGCGCTGATCCACGAAACGTATTTCGGTCTCTTCCAGAGCCCTCGTCACTTTTATCGAAAAGAGCATGGCAGTACCCAGGAGAATCACCCCTCCGAGGCCGAAGGATAGTCTTTTGATTGATGCTGTCCTGCTTCTCATCGTTGTGCCCTAAAAGTTAGCACCAAAACATTCTGGATGTCCAGAAAAACAAGTGAACAGGATATTCAGATTCACTGGTCCTGTCACCTTATTGTCTCTTCTGGGGCACTGTGGAACAGACAGAGTACCGTTTAATGGAACAACCCGGGCTCAGGCTATACTGTTTCTTGTTGACACGCACAACGAGAAATCGTTCCAAGAATAAGAGCTTTCAAGCCTCAATAACCCTTTTTCAGTGCCAGAATAACCCCCGTAAGGAACAGCTGGCTCGCGGCTCTAAACGGACGGTTATTCGGTCTCACAAACTGAATGAGAGACACCATGAGATACACCAAACGACAAGTACTCCATCCCAACTGTCAGCGACTGTGAAGTCTGCTCTCCGCATACTCTCAATCAGCATCGTGGAACGCCACACCAATTCCAGAGTCTCCCATACCATAATACAAGAACCATCGATCCTGAAAACGTACCAAACCCTCTATGAAAACTACGTTTGGTATCTGTCCCTGACGTTCTAACATGAGATTTGGAGTTAAAAATGGAGTCTCCGACCGTGCAACGATTTTGGTTGGATCTCGTTTGTCGAAAAGGACCTGACCACTTGCATAAACACGAGCATTATTGGCGCCGTTGTACAGTAATAGAATGCCACCAGTTGTGATAAGTGGCGGCGGTCCCGGTTCGACCAATCTGCTATCGAACCGTTGAGGACGAGGACGTAAGACTGGCTCTTCTATAACCGTCCAAGTGAGCAAGTCCGATGAGTACGCAGCCCAGAGGTTCGTGTCCCCAAAATACATCCAATACACCCCGTCGATTGGAGTAGACAGTATAGCGCCGGACTTGGTCCAACCTCGTTTTGGAAAGATTATTCCGTGCTTTTCCCAGGTGTGAAGATCTGTGGAGCTCGCCAGGGCAAGACGGGCGGTCTCTCCATCGTAGGCGGTATAGGTGAGATAGAAGATTTCTCCTATCTTGACGACACGTGGGTCTTCGCATCCACCTGGAAATTCCCATGTTTTGGTGGGCTCCAGAACTGGGTAAGGTTCTCGTTCGAAATGAAGGCCGTCACTGCTGTACGCAAGCCCGATGCGAGAGGTGCCGTTCCATTGTCCAGTACCTGTGGAATCCTCTGCCCTGTAGAGGAGCCAAATGGTATCTCCATTCGTCCAAGCGGCGGGATTGAAAATGTCTTTCGCCTGCCAAGTCTTGCCCAAAGGTTCCAGAATAGGGTTGTGCTCATATTTGACAAAGGGCTCCAGCTGCCACTTGTTATTTTCGACGCAACCTATCAGGAAAGCGCAAACAGTCAAGGAAGTAATATATCTTAGTGCGTTCCTACACATGGGATAGGGAATCCTCATTTCGTCGTAACGCATAACCTTCTGGCGACCAGCGTCCCGCAATATGCGGGGTCCGTTCCATTATGATCCGAGGTTAATCCGCGGTCGGGCTCTACCATTTAATCCCTCTCTTCTCGCCCGATAAATCTACAAGAAACCAATTTGATTCCCTTACTTAAGAAAAATGCTTAGTAACACCGAGCCCAATTACCATTTCACGCAACTTATGGGTATTAATTACCTTAAGAAATGGGAGGTATCCAGTCTCCCCGCTTCTTGTACCTTGTGGATGAAAATCAGTCTTAATGGTCCGAAAAGTTCCGGCTCATTATGCACAGATCACCATTCTCCGATACTTCAAGCACTCGGAAGTCAACGAACTCAAGATTTGCTCTAGAAGTCTACCTCGTAGCTGAGTCCCCATATGTTCCAGGTTTTCGGCTTGGGATCATTCACCTCCTTCTGAAGTCTATAGAAGAAGTTGACGGAGTTGCTTTTCACGATTCGGTTCTTGATACCTAAGGTAAGTCTGTATTTCATGAATTGATTAGCGGGATTTTCGATGAGATGGAATACCTCACCTGCGACATAGGGTGAAAGTCGTTTGCTTAACCGATAATGAAGGGTCAATTTGTTCCGTAAATGTTGCTCTGGCTCTTTCTCCGGCTCGGATTCTCTCTGGAATCTCAACCGATACCTGGGGGAAAATGATCCGATGGCGCCTTCATATGTCGCGTTCATACTAATTCGTCTCCCAATCTGATCCGTGTAGACAATAAATCGATAATCCCCCGAAAAATAAAGATTCTTAGTGAGTTTATACCGTACGGAGATTTCAGAAAATGTTTTCTTGAAAGTGGAGAGATTATCCTTTAGTCTGATTTGCTGTTCAAGTTCTAACTTGAATCTTGACGCAAGTTTCTTCTCAGCTTTAATGCTCGCCCAGAGCTGATTATCGAGCGTTTGGGATACCGCGTAAAGGGGCTGTAGAAAAAGGCAAAGGGTTATCACCTTGCAATTGATGACGAAGGTGTTAACACAATGACGAAATCTAATCACGGATCATTCATTCTCGTTGACGTCTGCGTAATAGACCTTTATTCGCGCGACATCTCGAAGAAAATCAGTCCTCAGGATTTCAAATCTCCTAATGTCTAAGCCGGTTCTTTCCCGCAGGTCAGACATCAATTCCCGGTAGTTTTCGGGCTTTATGTTTTCAATCTTTTCATAGATGATAATTCTCTCAAGAAGCAAGAACCTGTGCCAATAGGATTCCAGAGTGAATGTCAGGGCAATAATGGCAAAATTTGTGAAGAATAATTCCAAATGGGAAACGATAGGGCCGCTTATGGCATTGATAACCGCCACGGTAATAACGATAAACAGGTAGGTCATTTCTCTTATGGGAATAGGGTCCGTCCGGTATCGGAGGATCGTAAATACGGCAAACAACCCAAAAGCAAATCCAATGCTCAATTGGACACTACTTAGTAAATAGCAGACAAAGAAGATGAGCGTATTGAACATGAAATACGTGAAGGCATAGTTTTCGTTTTTCCAGTAACGGTAATAGATAAGTTTGATCAAGATAAACGCCACTACGAAGTTGATACCATAACCTATTATCAACTCCCACACATGGGCATCATAGACCTTGTTGTCAAACAGGGAGAAATTCTGGACGGCCGAGCTATCCATCATCGGCTTCCCCTGAAAAAGAACCTTCTGACATCAGCTTGTCTATTCTTAGCAGCTTCGGTTTGTACCGGTTGTACTTAACACCGTCATATGTAGCCAGAATCCCCGCACAATACTTGCTGATTCTCATTTCAGCAACGCTCCTTTCCCTCATTTCCCGGATAAACTTTGAACGGGGACGATATCTGCTCTGTTTGACCTCGGAAATCACAAGATTCTTGAAATGCTTCCTGGCTGAACCGTTTGCAACTGAGAGATCGAGATCAATCGTAACCCTATCCCTAAAATCAGTATCTACCAATGTGATTCGCGAGAATTTTGCCTTTAGCTTTGGGGACAGTTTGGTGGGTGAAACTGCAGTCAAGTCCGAAATCATTTCTCTGGCAGGCTCGGTGAACGAATCACTCATTCCGGGAACCTCAATCCGTCGTTTGATTGTTCTATCCTTGTTATTCTTCATCTTGATCTCGAAATAGCAGACATCAGGTACGAGGTACCTCCGCAGCCGGACTTTATATCTGGTACGGATTCCGTTATGATGCTGCCGGTAGAAAAGAAAATTATCTGTGTCAAAGTATACGTTCTCATAGCCTATGATCCGGTTTCCGTCAATTTCCAAAACCCTGAAGTCAGGTTTCAGCTTTTCAAGAACTGACTGCAATTGGGTCTGGTTAAAAACAAATTTCGTATCTTTCCGATTCAAGAGTTGAGCGGAATTCAGATCCTCAAGCGACACGCTGTCGTAATCGGATACTAACAAACCAGGATTTTCGTTTCTGATCATGCCAGAAATATCCAGCAATTAGAGGACATGAAGCTGTTCACCCAATTTTTCCAGTCACGTTAAGGAAATACAACAAAAAGATGGTGCAGGGAGAAATTGATTGGCCCGTTTGGAATCGTAAGATCAACCTTCCTCCGGTATCACTTGATACTATTACTCCCGACCGACTCGTCGGGAAGCCGCACCGGGATCACACCAGACGTTCCTCGGTTCCGATATCGAAGAGGCATACCTTGGATAAATCAAAACGGACTTCAACCGATTTCTTTAACTGTGCGGTGTCCAAGGATGGAATCCGAGCTGTCACTGTTTGATGACCTGCCTGCAAACGTAAAATAGTCTCGTTACCTAGGGGCTCAGCCAGGACTAACGGGAGAGCAATACCATCACTATCCAGATGGATACCTTCAGGTCTTATGCCCAGGACAATATCACCGCTTTGCAGCCCTTTCAAATCAAATCCTCCAAGATCTACGGAGAAATCCGTGCAAAGAAATTTCCCATCCTCCAATCTTCCTGAAAGAAAGTTCATGGGAGGCGATCCAATGAAACCAGCTACAAACATGTTTACCGGATTGTGGTATATGTCAAGCGGTGGTCCCACCTGTTGACTGATTCCGTAGTTCAGAACGACAATTCGATCTCCCATTGTCATGGCTTCCACCTGGTCATGAGTCACGTAGATCATTGTTGTGCCTAGTTGTTTGTGGAGCCTCTTTATTTCTGCCCGCATCTGAACCCTGAGCTTTGCATCGAGGTTTGACAGTGGCTCATCAAAAAGAAATACCTGGGGCTTTCGAACGATTGCCCGACCTAACGCTACTCTCTGGCGTTGCCCGCCGGATAGTTCCTTCGGTTTTCTCTTTAGAAAATCCCCTATGTCGAGAATCTTCGCAGCCTCTTGAACTCGCTTCTTTAATTCTATCTTGGGTGTTTTTCTGAGCTTTAATGCAAACCCAAGATTATCAAATACATTCATATGAGGATAGAGTGCATAGTTCTGAAAAACCATTGCAATATTTCGATCTTTCGGGGAAACGTGATTGACAAGATTATTCCCGATATATATTTCGCCAGAAGTGGGTTCCTCCAATCCCGCAATCATTCGGAGCAACGTTGATTTCCCACAACCTGAAGGGCCTACTATGACCAGAAACTCACCATCGTGAATATCAAGACTAACATCGTCGATAACATTCCTGTCTTTCTCGAAAGATTTGAAGATATTCTTTAGTGTTACGTATGCCATGGAGGTTTTTAGAAGACTACATCCCGTACATCAATATACGCTACGCCCATGACAGTATCGGCTCCGCCATACAGGCAATAAATTCGATCGCCCTGCAACACGGTAGCGCAGGAAAAGATAACGTCGGGGACATTCCCGTTGATTTCCCAGTCTAGCTCAGGTTCTATTATCGGCTCTGTCTGCCGGGCCAGTACTCTGGCCGGATCTTTGTAGTCCAATAAGGCAGCGCCCAAACTGTAACGATTGTATTCATCCACTCCGTGAAAGATCAAGAACCAGCCATCATCAATCTTCACAGGTGGACCGGCGATGCCAATTCTGGTTTGATTCCATGTATTCGGCAATGGGGACATAATCTTTTTGTGACCGGTCCAATTTCTCAAGTCTTCAGAGAATCCGATCCAAATGTCAGGGTGGGGCCGGTACAGCAGACAATACTTACCCTCGATTCTCTCTGAGAATAGAGAGGCATTCTTAAGAGGCCCATCCAACAGAATCCCCTTTCTATTCCAATGAATCAAGTCCTTTGACGTTGCCAGACAGATTCGATAGTCATCAGGGACACGTCCACGATAGCCAACATATGTCATATAAAAAAGATTTTCTATCCGGACAACACGGGGATCTTCAGGACCCCGCTCTTCCCCCGGTACACTATTGGTTAATATTGGCTTGTCGCAGCGATGCCAGGTCAGGAGATCCGTACTGGAAGCATAACCCAGTGAATTTATGTACTTCCCATACTTTTCGTCACCACCTAAATCGGTGGCCCGGTACACCATATGGAATAATCCATTATGATACACCGCTGCCGCATTGAATACTGCGGCTCTTTCCCACTCATGTTCCTCCACAGGCAACAGTATCGGTTCAGCGGACAGTCGTGTGAGTTTCATCCGAATTTTCTCTGAGTTTGACTAATGACGGCACATTTTCTGACTTCTGTAAAGTCGTCAGCCTGATTTTGATGGAAAGAGACACCTGTGGCAGTTGTGATGGATCCAGAACCGATCATAGTCAACCCTTGAGACCCGTACTTGCCATGCTTTCGATGAAATGCCGCTGGAAGAATAAATACAAAATCACGACCGGAAGGGCCAACATGGTGGCAGAGGCGAGGATCGCTCCCATTTGTGATTCTGCCTGACCGCCGGTAGCAAATAGGGTCACCATTTGGGGCATGGTCATCAATTCCCGGTTTCGGATCACTATGATCGGCCACAGGACATCATTCCAGACGTTCATAAATGTGAGTATCCCCACCGTGACCAACGCCGGTATGGAATTCGGCCAGATAATCTTAAAGATAATGGTGAGTTCATGGCATCCATCCAATCGGGCTGCTTCGATCAGATCGTGAGGAATTGATTTGTAGAACTGCCGGAAAAGGAAGATCCCGAACACACTGATCATAGCCGGGAAAATGAGTGCCATATAGGTATTAACCCAGCCGAAGTTCACCATGAGCACGTACATGGGTATCAACGTCACCTGAAATGGGATCATCATGGTAAAAAGCATAACTGAAAAAATCAGTTCCCTGCCGCGAAATCTTAGGTGGGATAAGGCATACCCAACGACTGAACTGAAGATCAATACAAGCACAGTGACACAGGAAGAAACAAATAGCGAATTCAGGAAAGCCCGGCCAATTGGAATTCTCTCAATAACCGCCTTATAACTTTCGAAGCTTATTTCAGAAGGGATAAGATTCAGATATTGAATTTCAGTCTCAGGCTTTATGGTGGCAGAAACCATCCATAGGAACGGATAGATAAAGGTCACGCCAAGGGACAGCAAGACTAGATAGCTTAACGTGATTAACAGTCTCTTTTTCAAAACTCTTTCTCAAAAAACTTACGTTGCAGCGCTACAACAATAAAAATAATGCCTGCCATCGTGAAACCCAATGTGGCCGCATACCCCATTTTATAGAAACTGAAGGCCTGCTGGTAAATATATAAATTGACTGACAAGGTGCTGTCGAGTGGTCCTCCCCCCGTCATGATGTACGGTTCAATGAAAAGAGAAAAACCGCCAATAGTGGATAGAACAATTACCATGGTCAGGATAGGGTTGATCATGGGAAGCGTGATGTGAAAGAATTGGGAGATTTTACTCGCTCCATCAATTGAGGCAGCTTCATACAAAGTGCGGGGTATGTTCTGGAATCCCGCCAACAGTATCACTACGTAGAGTCCCAGATTCTTCCAGGTTGCCATTAAAGCAATGGCAGGCATGGCGATCTTCGTACTTGTCAACCAGTGAACCTTACCCAACCCAAGCGAAAGCAATAGATTATTCAGCAATCCGGTTTCCGTCGAATAGAGTTGTTTCCACAATATAGTCACCACAACACCGGAAATCACGACTGGTAGAAAGAACGCACCACGGAAAAAGGCCTTTCCCAACAGTACAGGACTATTCAATAAGGCTGATATCACCAACGCAAGCACAATCTGAAGCGGGATATGTATCGCCAAGAAAATAAGTGTGTTGGCTAGAGCTTTCCAGAAAAGGGGATCCTGGAATAGGGTGACGAAATTCTGCAAACCGATAAATTTCATGGGACTGAGCATATTCCAGCGCATAAAGACGAGCACTAAGGAAAATGCTATTGGAAATGCCGATATGAAGAGAAAGTAGATGGCGTAAGGAGAGACCAATC
>JAZGBI010000066.1 GCA_036476315.1 Candidatus Neomarinimicrobiota bacterium
GTACTTCTCGAATGATCCGTGTTTTTCCATGCGTCGTTTCATTATTCTCGCATTATCCACGGTGGCGGCAATCTTCTGGCGGTTGCGAACGATACCTGGATCACTGACCAATCGATCCAAATCCGCCAAGCCGTAGTCTGCTACTTTATCGATGTCAAATCTATCAAAGGCCCTTCTAAAATTTTGCCACTTATTCCGTATGACGGCCCAGCTGAATCCAGCCTGAAAAATCGCCTTTGTCATCTGTTCAAGATACTCGTTGTCTGTGGAAGGAGTTTTCCGCGACGGTATCTCGTACACAACAGGCATGGCTCTCTGGCTACGGTGAAACTCTTTCGTGATGCATTTTTGACCTGAATTGTTCATCCCAAACGTCAGGAGGGATAAATTCACATGTATTTGTTTAACTCATTTTCGAAATGTATTTTCAGTCTGGGAATTAACAATTCAGGTTGAAAAATATGGTAAATTGCCCGCAATGAAAACGGTTAAGTATCTCCCCCCCATGGCGGTTATTATCGCCGCCGTGCTGTGGAGTTTTGACGGTTTTCTAAGGCAGAAACTGCCTACGGCTCCCTTCGGTTCGTTTTCCGCTTTGATCTCCTTTTCCTTCATGGTCATACTGCTTGAACACGCCGTGGGCGGCGTTATCTTCCTGCCTATTCTCCTCCGAGGTTGGAGGCAGATCAAGGTGCTCCGTCAGCGCTCATGGATTTCCATCGCCTGGGTAGCTTCTTTCGGTGGAATCCTGGGTACGGTCTGCTATACGGCAGCCCTTTTTCATATGCATTACATCGAATTGTCCGTTGTGGTTCTTCTTCAGAAGTTTCAGCCGTTGTTTGCCATTGCGCTCGCTGCGTTGATCCTGAGAGAGCCGCTCACAAAACGTTTTCTCCTGCTGGCGGCATTGGCACTCGTGGGAGGGTATCTGCTTACATTCGGGGTGAAGCCCATGGCTGAATGGAATGACAAAAGTCTCATTGCCGCCCTACTCGCTCTCCTGGCGGCATTCAGCTGGGGAAGCTCTACCGTTCTTGGCAAGCACGCCCTGAAGCAGCTTTCGTTTCCAACCATGACCGCCCTTCGTCTTTGGCTGACCACTCTCGTGGCTCTGACTATCTTCCTCGCCACGCCCTCCCGCCCCAGCATACTGTCCCTCCAGACAAACCAATGGCTTATCATTCTTATCATTGCTCTGTCCACCGGGAGTGTTGCCCTTTTCATCTATTACTATGGCCTAAAACAGATACCTGCCAGCCACGCTACCCTGTATGAACTCTCCTGGCCGCTTTCTGCTGTCATCATCGATTGGTCCCGTGGAAAGATATTGGAGCCGGTCCAGATCGTTGGAGCCTTGCTCCTCATCACAGCATTCATTCTCTTGACACGCAACAGCAGGGACAACTGACTGTGTCTGGGAAAGATACATTAACCCTTCAGGATCATCGTCATAACCTCGTTTTCAATTCCATCCACGAAATGTTCTGGGGATTTGGAATGGCCTTTCACTCCACATATGCCGTTATTCCCATATTCTTGATGGAATTGGGGGCGCCGGACATCGTAATCGCTTCGGTTGCCGGGGTCTTCGTCATCATGGCTGCCGCACCTCAAATTCTCACAGCCTTTGCGGGCCGAAACATTCAGAACATGAAACTTGCGGTGATCACCGTCCACGGACTCCCAATCCCTCCTATCTTCCTGGCGGGATTTATCTTCACATTCGTGGGACCCAGGGGACCCTCCGCCTGGATGGTCTACTATATTTGCTATCTGCTTTTTACCCTTGGCCTGGGAGTGGTTTTCCCCATCTGGGCCGACTTCCTGGAGACTGTTCATCTCCCCAAAAGAAGGGGCTCTTTCTTGGGCACCTCTTTTGCCTTTAACTTCCTGGCAGGCGGGATCGGAGGGGTAACCGCAAAAAACCTTCTCGCGACGGTCCCCTTTCCGGCAAATTTTGGGTACGGTTTCCTCATCTACTCCGGATGCATCCTGACGGCGTCCCTCGTGTTTATCCCCTACCGCACCCGACAGCGTACGCGGACATCCCGGTCGGAGACCTTCAAGGAATTCTTGAAAGAAGTCAAGAATGTGCTTTCGGATGATCAAAACTTCAGGAAGTACATTATCAGCCGGATCTTCCTGACGGCAAACTATCCGGCCCTTTCGCTGTACGCTGTCTATATCCACGACAAAATTCAGTACCCCGTCAGTGAAGTGGGGATCTTCACCGCCATTACGGTGATCGTGGGAGGACTGTCCAGTTACGCAGCTGGATGGATAGGGGACAGGTTCGGTCACAAACGAACCATGGTGTTCACTTTTCTCGCGTACCTCATGGCCCTGGTTTCCAGCCTCGCAGCCCAGACATTGACCCAGGCTTACCTGGTCTTTGTCTTTCTTGGCATGGGACAGGGGGGTTTCTTTACGACATCCATGAGCCTTATTTTCGAGTTCGCCGGAGAGAGGGATAAGAAGATCTACTTCGCCCTTACGGACAGCATGACGGCACCTTTTGTTTTGCTTTTCATTGTACTTTCGGGCCTGTTGATCCCTCACCTTGGGGTTCCACCGGTGCTCATGGGGATTGGCCTGTTCATCATCGCAGGAATCCTTTCCCTTGCCATTTTTACAAGGGAACCTAAGACGCTCCGGACCCATTTGCCTCCCACGGAGACACTCTTGTAGCAATACCGTCGACAAACAAGAAATTCTTGTGGATTTTCCCGCCTCCCACACTAAATTCGCACGAACCCAGCACCAAAGATACCCATGCCTCGCCATCTCATTCTTGCAGTCATCCTCATTTCCCTCTTTGGCCTTTCCTGCAGGGAGAATCCCGAACGCCACCTGAAACTGGGAAACTGGTACTACCAGAAAGGACTGGTGGATGATGCAATCCTCGAGTATCGGGAAGCCATCCGCCTCCACCCTTCAAACCCCGGTGATTTGACGAGAGACGAATTGATCACGCTCATGAAGGCCCACTATAATCTGGCTATCGCCTACTCGAAAAAAGGGTGGTACGAATATGCCCTGAAAGAGGCAGAAAGGACCTTTGATATGTGGCCCTCAAAAGAAAATCACGAAATGGTGGAACTCCTGAAGAAGCGGCGCAGCCTCGAACGCCTGGAAATTGAGGCCAGTTCCTAGAGTTACTGCTCTTTCCCTATTCTACTGCCGGTTTTTTCCTACCACGCTCTCAACTTTGCCCAGCTTCAATCTGACGAACATCCATGGTGCTCCCAAGCCTATCCAGAGGCCTACACTCCCATAGCGCAGATAATGTAAAGGTACCGTATCGGGGAAGAAGAAGCCCAGTCCTTCCTTGATCAACAAGACACCCGCGATGCCCAGAAGGACTTTCTTCCCCTGGATGAGCCAAGCGCCGCCGCTGTCGAAACCGACATAACTTCTTTCAACCATTACGCCAGCCACGAATCCGGACACGGCAGCTCCAATCTTGATGGACATCTCATTAAGATAGATGCCCATCAACCAGAAGGACAGAAGGAAAACAAGGGCGATACCAGGGACCGTGGGCATGGCAAACTGCCGTCTTTTTAACTCGTTCATCACGTACAGGCAGATAATCAGCCAGAGAAAACCGAGTGCCCATCCTCCCACCACATCAGAGGGAAAGTGAACTCCAAGATAAAGGCGGGACAATCCTACGAGGAAGACCACCATACCGGCCAGTCCGAAGTTGCTTCTCGTCGCCCAGGCGAGATAGCCCCACAGAACGACCCCATTCTGTGCATGCCCACTGGGGAAGCCAAACCCTTCCGCCTCAACGAGAGCCGTTCCAAGGGGCCGCGGGCTGTGAAAGGCTTCCTTCAAAACGAAGTTGAGGTAGAATTCCAGTCCCAAAACGATCGCCAGAGGCCACGCCTTTCGCTTGTCCCAGCACCAGAAAAGAACCGGAAGTGCAAAAAGGTAAAAAGGCTCGTCCCCGAGAAAGGAGAAGAGCCTCATGATCAGATAGAAAGTGGGGTCGTCGAATTGTTGCAGGAATTCGATCACGGCCCCATCACGCCACCAGGATCCCCGATCTGTGCTCACCTCCGTCCACGTGGATGATGGAACAATTGATGAAATCCGCTCCGGGCTGAAGCATCAGATAAACCAAGTTCGCCACATCCTCAGGCCGGGTAGTCCGACCCATAGGATTACGTTTCTTAGTCTTTTCCACCCACTCTTCCCATCGGTCGGAAATCTTGGTGAGGGCACGGGTAGGCGTGACGCCCGCCTGAATGCAATTGGCAGTGATACCGTATTTCCCGAGCTCCCATCCAATCTGCCGGGTAATACTCTCCAGAGCTGCTTTGGCCACACTCACCGGACCGTATCCTTCCATGGCCACATAATTCCCTTCGGAGGTGAGGCCCAGGACGCGGGAGCCCTGTCCGAGCAGCTCGGCATCCATTAGTTTCTGGACCCAGTAGAGAAGGGACGTACCCATTACGTGGACTGTCATCTCCAGCTGCCTCTGGGTAACGGGTTTCTCTCCGAAGAAATTGGTGATGGTGCCGAAGGCAATGGAATGAAGAAGCAGCTTCAGTGGCTTACCCCCAGTGATCTCTTCGATCTTCGGTATGGATTCATCCATGATCTCAAGGAAGGCAGCATTCTTGTTGAAAAAGTGGGTGCGACCCTCATTCATCTCGTTCAGTTCCTGGCAAAATTTCTCTGCCTGCCGCCTAATATCTCCACGGTCAAAATGGAACCCGATGACACCGTAGCCGTGCTCTGCAAGTTTCCGAGCTGTAGCTCCACCAAAGCCGGTGGAACATCCCAAGATCAACATCCAGTCTGACATAACACCCCCTTTTGAAGGTGAAAAATATGGGAAACTTTTCTATATTGCAAAGGACCTGAATAGAGTACTCAAAAAAGATTGAAACCTTTCATAGCGGTTGATAGTCTCATAAACTTACCATGGCCTTGAAACTTATTGTCCTCGTTAAGCAGGTCCCGGACACGAAGAACATCACGGCCAAGGCCATGAAGGCAGATGGTACCGTGAACCGGGGGGAACTCCCCGCCATCTACAATCCTGAAGATCTTAACGCTTGCGAAATGGCCCTCGATCTCAGGGAACGGTATGGTGGGTTCATAACCGTTGTGACGATGGGTCCGCCCCGGGCGGCCGATATCTTGCGGGAATCCCTTTACCGTGGAGTCGACCGGTGCGTCCTCCTCACGGATCGAGCTTTTGCCGGTGCGGATACTCTCGCCACCTCCTATACGCTCGCACTCGCCATCAGAAAGGCAGGGGAATTTGACCTGGTATTATGCGGACGGCAGGCCATCGATGGAGATACGGCTCAGATTGGTCCACAGGTAGCGGAAAAACTCGGCATTAATCAAATAACCTACGTGCAGAGAGTCCGTGAAAATGCGGGCCGCGAGATCATTTTATCCCGGAACCTGGGACGCGTAGCAGAAACGATTAAGACGAGACTGCCCCTGCTCATCACCGTCACCTCTTCAGCCAACCAGCCTCGTACCTTCGGGGCCAAATTGACAATGAAATACAAGAAGGCCCGAACTCACATGGAGATCGAAAGAGAACTCAATCGAAGAACTGCCAGTGAAGACGCCGTTAATCGAAAATACGCTGAGCTGGATAAGCGTGGGCTCATTATCGAAACGTGGTCAGCGGCCGATCTGAATGCTGACCTGGGGTCCATCGGGCTCGCCGGTTCTCCTACAAAAGTCAAGAAAGTAGAGAACATTGTCTTTGCGACGTCAAAAGCCAAGAATATCGAGCCCACAGAAAAAGGGATCCGGAAACTTCTAGATGAACTGATTGAGGAACACACCTTTGGCTAGACCAGACTCCCACGGCAATGTTCTGGTATTCATTGAGGCCGACCATGGTGAAGTTGCCAGCGTGAGTCTGGAGCTGGTCTGCAAAGCGAGGCAGTTGGCTGATGTCCTGGACGTGGAAGTTCAGGCCGGCATTATCGGGAATCAACTGGAGAATTTGACTGGAGAAATTCTTGCCTATGGCTGTGACACACTATTCATGGCCGAAGACGAACGATTAACGTTATACGAAACAGTGCCATATTCAGAAACATTCTCCTCAATTGTCAAACGGACAAGACCGCAGATTGTGCTGTTCGGTGCCACTCCCATCGGTCGAGACCTAGCACCTCGAATAGCCAGCAAGCTGAAAACAGGACTTACCGCTGATTGTACTGAACTGAAAATTGCCGATCACGAAGACAAAAAGCACAACAAGACCTATGAGAATATTCTCTACCAGATCCGTCCTGCTTTCGGCGGGAATATCCTGGCAACCATTGTATCGCCGGACCATCAACCGCAGATGGCCACCGTCCGGGAAGGAGTCATGAAGCTGTCCGAACCCAGCAGCAACAACCGTGGCGTTGTGGTTTCCTTCAAACCTGATTTGATCGATGGCGATTTTGTGAATACCCTGGTCGAGAGGGTTGTGGGTAAGAGAAAGGTGAACCTGAAAGCGGCTGACATTATCGTATCAGGAGGGGCTGGCGTGGGAAGTAAAGAGGATTTTGAACTGATCTACGAACTTGCTTCCACCCTGGGCGGTTTGGTTGGAGCTTCCCGGGCAGCCGTTGACAATGGCTATGTTTCCCGGGATCATCAGGTGGGACAAACCGGCACCACAGTGCGACCCAAACTGTACATTGCCGCCGGCATATCGGGATGCATCCAGCACCAGGCAGGCATGAATCAATCGGGAAAGATTATCGCCATCAATACCGATCCCGATGCCCCCATATTTCAGATTGCCCATTACCGAATTATCGGTGATCTGAACGACGTCATCCCCGTGATAATTAAGGCCTACAAATCAAATAACCGGGAGCCCAGCGGTGCCTGACTTCTTTGCCGATAACCCGGATATTCATTTCAATCTGGAGCGGCTGGATCTCAAACAATTGGCCGATCTTTTGGAAGGGGATTACTCGGATGCTCGCGAATTTGATTATGCTCCCGAAGACAGTGCTGATGCCTTTGATAACTATGTCAAGGTGTGTGAGATTGCAGGAGTCCTTTGTGGAAATTCCATTGCTGAACGGGCTCGGGAGGTTGATCTGGAAGGAAATGTCTTCCAGGATGGTGAGGTAACGTACCATCCTTTGGTGGTAGCCAATTTGCTTGACTTCAAGCGTGCCCAGTTGATGGGCGTTTCCCTCCCTCGACGCTACGGCGGTCTCAATATGCCGCAAGCGGTAAAAATAGCCGTCCTGGAAATACTCTCCCGGGCCGACGCATCATTCATGAATTTGGTGGGTCTGCAGGACATTGCCGAAACGATCAGTGAATTTGGGACCGAAGAGCAGATGGAGAAGTATATTCCTCGCCTGGCAACAGGCGATGCCACAGGCGCCATGGTTCTGACAGAACCCGATTCCGGATCTGATCTCCAGTCAATCAGGCTCAAAGCGATACACCCTGAGGATCGTCATGACAACGAAGTGTGGCACCTCATGGGAATGAAGCGGTTTATTACCAACGGCTGTGGGGATATTCTATTGGTCCAGGCACGTTCCGAAGAGGGCACGACCGATGCCCGGGGAATTTCACTTTTTGTGTGCGAGAAAGACGACACGATTCATCTCCGCCGGATTGAAGATAAACTGGGCATACACGGTTCACCCACCTGCGAAATGATGTTTAACAATACGCCTGCTTATCTTATTGGAAAACGAAGATTGGGTCTTATCAGGTATGTTATGTCACTCATGAATGGGGCCCGCTTGGGGATTGCGGCCCAGGCTCTTGGCATTGCAGAGGCAACCTATCGTACCGCTCGAAAATACGCCGAAACCCGAGTTCAATTTGGCAAAACTATCATCGAAATTCCGCCGGTCTACGAAATGCTGACAAACATGAGGGTTCAAATCGAAGCAAGCCGCGTGCTTCTCTACGAGTCAGCCAAGGTCGTGGATCTGTTCAAGATCCCTAAGCGGCGTATGCAACAAAACAGGGAACAAGGTAAGTCTGTTGATCCTGAAATCCGTAAGCAAACCAAGTATTATGAGAGACTGGCGTCTGTGTTGACTCCCTTTTCAAAGTATTACATTTCTGAAATGTGTAACCGGATTACCTATGATGGTATTCAGGTGATGGGGGGAAGTGGGTTCATGAAAGATTACGATATGGAGCGGTATTACCGGGACGCAAGAATTACCACCATATATGAAGGTACCTCCCAGCTGCAAATCGTGGGAGCCATTGGCGGTCTGCTTGATGGCACTCTGAACCGGGTTTTCGACGAGTTCTGTGAACACCAATTCCCAGGGGAATTGAAAATGGTCACCACCCGTGCAAAAAAGTTTGTGCCTCTGTTCTATGATGCCGTCGACTTCGTGAAACAGAAACGGCAAACCGAATTTACCAATCTAGTGGCTCGACGGCTCGTAGATATGGCGATTGATACCTACATATCAATACTCCTGACCCAATGCGCTCAAGAGAATGATCGCAAAGCCACTCTGGCGGAACTCTGGATCCATGGGGCCGATCTGAGGGTTCGCAATAACCGACAGGCCATCCTTTGTGGTCAGCCCCAGGCCATATTGGAGAAACATCAACAAATCATGTGACCACCACACTCGTTTCATACCCGGTACATTGAATAGCCGAGTGGTTAGATGAACCACTATTCCCCTCAGCACCCCAACATGCTGGCACCTTCCTAATACCTCATCGTGTCCCTTCAGTGCGGAATCGTCGGCTTACCCAATGTGGGCAAGTCAACACTCTTTTCCGCTCTGACCCACACACAGGTCCTCACTGATACTTACCCCTTTACGACGGTCGACCCGAATATGGGAATCGTCACCGTTCCCGATGACAGGCTGACAAAAATGGCCGAGATTCTGAATCCTGAAAAGATTCTTCCCACCAGCATAAGATTCGTCGACATTGCGGGGCTTATCGAAGGTTCGCACCGGGGTGAAGGGCTGGGAAATCAGTTTCTGGCCCAGGTTCGGGAAGTGGACGCCATCGTTCATCTCGTTCGATGTTTCACCAATGATAAGGTCGCCCATATTTCAGACACCCTGGATGCGACGCGTGACATCGGTATTGTGGAAACAGAAATTATGCTGAAAGATATAGAAACTGTCTCACATCGACTCGAAAATCTTGCAAGAAAGGTTAAAGTGGGAGACAAAGAGGCCGCAAAAGAAAAAGAAATCCTTGATACTGTGAGTGAGAATCTGAACCGGGGGCTGCCCGTGAGGAACATGGTGCTGGAGAGAAAGGACCGGGAAACCCTCCGTGACCTGTTCCTTTTATCGGCCAAGCCGATGCTTTACGTGGGAAATGAGAACGAAAGGGAAGCAACCAGCCATCATCACGGTCGAATCGCTGAGAAGCTGCGTCTTTGGGCCAGCGAGAACAATGAACGGGTGCTGATTCTAAGCGCGGCCCTGGAGCAGGAACTCGCCTTCCTGGAGGATGAAGGTGAACGTCAGTTTTTCATGGAGGCATGGGGACTTACCTCCACCGGCCTTGAATCTCTCGTGGGAGGCGCCTATGACCTTCTGAGTCTCACCACCTTCTTCACCACCGAGTCAAACCATGCCCAGGCGTGGACGGTAAAACAGGGAACGCTTGCCCCACAGGCAGCGGGCACCATCCACTCCGATTTTGAAACAGGCTTCATAAGTATTGAAACATATCGCTGTGATGACCTTTTTGCCCATGGATCCGAATCCGCGCTCCGGGAGAATGGATTGATTCATACCCACGGCAGGGACTATGTCATTCAGGACGATGATGTGGTGAAGTTCAAATTTAGAAGCTAAAGAAGTGTTTGAGTGTTCGAGTGTTCATCTGTTCAAGTTCATAAGTTTCTTGGATGTGTTGAAATTTCTTTCAACTCCCGAACACTTCAACACGTTAACACTTGAATACCTGAACACCTGATGTACTTCTTCATGATCATCATATACCTCCTCACAGGGGCCTCCTTCCTGGCCATTGTGATCACAGGAGCTCAGGGGTATCTCGGCTTCCAGGCTCTGGGCGTTAACCATCCCACTTTCGCGCTGCTGAGTTCTATCCTTTATCTGTTTACAGAGGTCCTGGTGATGTTTTTTTTCGTGGGAACCGGTGTGAGCGTGAAAGAGCATGTGCGCGACAAAGGGGGCGATCCGGACTACCATCGCCGCAGCGTAGCCATCAAACGGAAATTGTATCCCCCGACTCTGGTCAACGTGCTGCTAGTTATGAGTGTTTTCGTCACGGGAGGTGCCGTGGATACGGGCCTTCTTCCCGGATGGGCTCACGGTCTCCTCTTCCTCTTTACGATTGCCCACTTCGCAAGAACGATCCGCGTGCAACATCGTGGTCTTAAGGAGAATACGAGAATTATCTGGGAAATGACCGGCGTTACGATGACGGATACAACTGGGAAAGTAGAGAAACTGTAGTCTGAGCTACAGTTTGTGCAATTCGGAGAGCAAATAAGGAAAAAATAGTGTACGTTTTGTTATGGAGTTCGCCAAGAAATCGACGCGTCAATTATCGCTTATGCTTCTTACCGCAGGAATCATGTCGCTATCACTCCAGGATTGTCGCGGTCGTTTCAAATCAACGTTTCTCCACCCCAGCGAGAAGATTGGTATCCAGGTTGCCCCTCGAGACGCATTCCCCGTATTTGACAATCCGGAATTCGTAAACTCTCCTACGGCTGAGGCAGAAGGGTACGTTCATGATCGTGATCCCGTCATTGGCCTCGTCATCAACGGTAAAGCCAAAGCCTACCCTATCCGAACCATGGGAATTCACGAACTGGGGAACGATACGCTTGGAGATGTGCCCATTGCGGTGAGCTGGTGACCCGTCTGCCAGACGGCCATCGTGTATGACCGCAGAGTTGAAGATAGGGAGTTGTTATTCGGTCACACGGGAAGGTTGTACGAGGGCTCGTTTGTCCTATACGACCGCCAGACCGGTTCCCAGTGGGTCCAGGTGACGGGACAAGCCAAAACGGGACCGTACAAAGGCAACGTACTCAAGTTCATCCCATCCACTGTCACCAGCTGGCAGAAGTGGAAGACACTATTCCCGGATACCAAAGTCCTGCCGGGGTCAGGCAGGGATGGATTTATGGGGACCTACCGGGGATTCCTCCAGTCCCAGAACATTGGTCTCGTGGTCACCCACTTCAATCAGGCCCGGCTCTATCCGTTTGAGACCCTTGAAGAAGAATCCGTCATTAACGACATTTTCCGGGGTGAGCCCATTGTCGTTGCTTTCTACAAAGCCTATCGAACGGCAACTGCCTGGCGGCGGGAGGTTAACGGAGACGTTCTCACGTTCCGCCTGGAATACGATTCTCAAAAAGGATTCTTAATCGTCGACAATGAAACAGATTCCCGATGGGATCCTATCACAGGCCGGGCACTCGATGGTCTACATGAGGGGCTAGAGCTCCCTGCACTGACCCATAACCCGATCCTCATCGACCGGTTCAAAGCCCACTATCCCGAAGGCGAGGTTTACCCCGGATAAGTCGCTTATTCATCATCGGACCCTCCCGATAAACCGGCGGAATGTAGACTGAAAAGTAATAAATTGGAGATGGACCCTGTTCCATGTTTGTGATTTTTCTTCTCCGGGATGAGACAGCCTGAGACGAAATTGAAACGTAGGTCTGCCAGAGGCATTCTCCTCTTCATCCTCTCCTTTAGTGCCCTTCTTTGGTCCTGCAAGCGAGAAGACCTCGAAGAAGGAAACCGCCATCTGGAATCCACCGTCATTCTTATCTCTTTTGACGGTTTCCGGTGGGACTATCTGGAAAGGGCGGATACTCCTAATCTCGACTATCTTGTTCAAAATGGCGTCCAGGCCCAGGCATTAATTCCGGTGTTCCCCAGTAAAACGTTCCCGAACCATATGAGTATCATCACTGGTCAATATCCCGAGAACCACGGCATCGTTTCAAACAGAATGTACGATCCCCTGTTTGACGCCTTCTTCTGGATTGGGGCGGAGAGTGAACCGGCGAGAGACGGCCGGTGGTATGAGGGGGAACCCCTCTGGATAACGGCAGAAAAACAGGGACAGATCGCCGCCACCATGTTCTGGCCCGGATCCGATGCAGAGATCCGTGGCATAAGACCCACGCACTGGTCCTACTATGATGGCACTATTTCAAGGGAAGAACGAATTAACAGGGTGTTATCGTGGCTGGACCTGCCCCGTGATCGGCGTCCCACTTTCATCACGACCTATTTCGAAGAAACAGACAACTGGGGACACGAATACGGACCGGATGACCCTCAGGTGGACTCGGTCGTACAGGCTCTGGACGGTACCGTCGGCGCTCTTCTCGATAGCCTCAGGATACGGGAATATCTGGACAGAATTAACCTGATCTTGACCTCGGACCATGGAATGACGGGCTTGAGTCGTCAGCGGGTTGTTTTTCTTGATGACTATATCGACCTGGAGACTGTCACCGTTGTGGATTGGTCCCCCGTGACGGCGATTCTTCCGGCTGAAGGGCTGGAAGATACGGTCTACCATGCCCTTGACGGAGCTCATCCCAATCTCTCGGTCTATCGCAAGGAGGAACTTCCGGAGCGGTTCCACTACCGGAATCACCGTCGAATCACACCCATTATTTGCGTGGCGGACGAAGGCTGGTCCGTTACGTCTCATGAATACTTTGACACACACGTGGATGTTTACTCCGGGGGGACCCATGGATACGACAACCGATTGCCTTCTATGCATGGGATTTTCATTGCGTACGGTCCCGCCTTCAAAGACGATCTGATGGTGAGACCATTCATGAACATCCATATCTACGAACTCATTTGCCACATCCTGAAGTTAAATCCGGCACAAAACGATGGAAGCCTTGATTCGGTGATGGTTGTGCTGGAAGAGTAGTAGCGTTCCACTCACTTAGAAGCAAGTGCCCAAGATGATAAAAGATTTAATCTTAAGAAACCGCAGTTACCGCCGCTTCTATGAGGAGGTCTCCATAGAACGCAGTACCCTCAGGGAACTGGTTGATCTTGCCCGGCTCTCTGCTTCAGCAAGCAACCTGCAACCACTGAGGTATCTGCTCTGCTCTGAGCAGGAAATGAATGCCCGGATCTTTCCTCACCTTGCATGGGCAGGGTATCTCAAGGACTGGCCTGGACCAGAAGAAGGCGAACGACCATCAGCTTACATAGTCATTCTTAAGGACACGAAGTTAAAGACCTCCTGGGCAGTGTGTGATCTTGGCATAGCAGCACAGAACATTCTCCTGGGCGCGACTGAAAGAGGTCTGGGGGGCTGTATTATTGCTTCCATAAAGAAAGATGAAGTGCGTGAAGCCCTGAAGATACCAGCACGCTATGACATATTTTTGATAATAGCTCTTGGAAAACCCAAAGAAGATGTTGTGATCGATCCGATGGAAGATGGCGACACAAAATACTGGAGGGAAAGTGATGGCACGCATCATGTACCAAAACGAAGTTTGGATGAGATTATTATCGGTTAAAGAGAGGCGGATCATAAGATGAAACGTATATCATTCACTCAAGATATCCAGCAAGATTGATCAACGCATTGAGTGAATTGTTTCTGTTGGACACAGTGTCTTCCTTATCTGCTTGGCTGAACCATTAACGAAAAACTTCTTAGTTGCTAGCTTCCCTTCCCATAATTTAGCGAGCATCCTCATCCATAAGGTCATATGACCTCCCCTACCCGCCGCACCATTGCCCTCGTCTCGGGACCCCTCTTTTTTCTTCTCTTTATTCTTTTCTTTGACCTGGATCCTTCCAACAGACAGGTGACCTATATGGGGGCAATCGCCCTCTGGATGGCCATCTGGTGGATCACCGAAACGGTACCGCTGGCCGTGACTGCCTTGCTCCCTGTCATACTCTTCCCCGCCATGGGAGTCATGAACGGAAGGGACGTGTCTTCCATCTATTTCAATCACATAATCTTCCTGTTCATTGGCGGATTCTTAGTCGCTCTGGCGATGGAAAGGTGGAATCTTCACAAGCGCATCGCTTTACGGATCATGATGATCTTCGGAGTTCACCCCGCCGGTATACTGCTGGGCTTCATGACGGCCACCTGGTTTCTCTCCATGTGGATATCGAACACGGCTACCACCATGATGATGGTCCCCATCGGCCTGGCGGTCATCACCCGGCTGGAAAAACTTCTCGGTAAGAATCAGGTTCAGAAGTATTCAATTGGGTTGTTCCTTGGCCTCGCCTACAGCGCGTCCATCGGCGGCATAGCCACCCCGGTCGGAACACCACCGAATCTCTCTTTCACCCGGATCTTCAGCATTATCTTCCCCGAAGCGCCGGAAATCTCCTTTGCCTCCTGGTTTGTCTTTGCATTCCCATTGTCTCTGATATTTCTTGTACTTCTCTGGCTGATCTTAACCAAGTTTTTTTGCGGCGGCATCAACCGCTCTAGACTGGATGCCACCGTTTTTAGAAAGCAGCTTAAAGAACTGGGCCGTATCTCGTTTGAAGAAAGGACAGTTCTGTTCGATTTCCTGCTGTTGATTTTCTTGTGGCTGTTCCGCTCGGACATCAGTGTGGGTAGTTTTGTTATCCCCGGCTGGTCCCGCCTCTTTCCAGATCCTGCGTTTCTTAATGATGGTACGGTGGCAATAGCCATGGCCACGATACTGTTCCTGGTGCCATCACGAAAGCATCCCGGTTCCCGGATAATGAACTGGGAAACAGCGTCTAAACTGCCCTGGAACATTGTGCTGCTATTCGGGGGAGGGTTCGCCTTGGCCAGCGGGTTCACGAAATCGGGACTGTCCGACTGGTTGGGAGATCAACTTTCCGGGATAGGTTCCCTGCATCCGGTCCTGATCGTAGGAATGGTCTGTCTTTTTGTTACGTTCCTCACTGAACTAACATCAAACACGGCAACATCGGAAATGCTCTTACCCATTCTCGCTGCTCTGGCCATCTCCATCAAGGTAAACCCACTCCTCCTGATGATACCAGCCACGTTGTCGTGTTCCTGTGCCTTCATGCTCCCGGTGGCGACACCGCCCAATGCTATCATTTTTGGCACCCAACGGGTCCGGGTGAGCGAAATGGCCAAAGTGGGGCTTCTCATTAACATGGTGGGCGTGATCCTCATCACATTTTTTGCATTTACTTTCTTGCGGGGAATTTTGGGGATCGATTTTTCAACCCTCCCACTTTGGGCTCAGTAATTGCCAGTGCAAAGGAAACCAAATCGCTAAGATCTGCTGGCGACTCCACTGCTGCCACCTTCGCATATGTCGGAGAGCGCCCGGTCGACGGCTCCCAGTAGGAGATCTGCGTCCGTCTCGAAAAACTGCATGGGCGGTTTGATCTTCAAAACGTTGTGGTGTGGCCCTTCCGCACTGATCAGTATTCCATCAGCTCTGACTCGCTCGATTAGTTGAGCTGTCACATCTGTTGCCGGGGTGAGTGTATCCTGATCCTGAACCAGCTCCACGCCCATAAACAGCCCGAGACCCCGGACATCGCCTATCTCCGGGTGATGTTCTCTCAAATCCTGAAATCCTTCGATCAGATAGCCTCCCACTCGTAACGCCCGCTCAAGGAGCTCTTCCTCTTCTATCACATCCAACACTGCCATGCCGGCAGCGATGGAGACAGGATTCCCACCGAAAGTGCTGAAGAACTCCATTCCATTATCAAACGAGTGTGCAATTTCGGGGGTTGTGACTACAGCACCGAGTGGATGTCCGTTCCCCATAGGTTTTCCCATTGTAACGATGTCCGGGACAACGCCCTGTGTCTCGAACGCCCACATATGGCTCCCGACCCGCCCCATGCCTACCTGTACTTCGTCAACTACGCACAGGCCCCCGGCCGACCGGACATGTTGGAACGCTTCCTGCAGGTAGCCCTTGGGAGGAATGATCTGTCCGCCGCACCCAAGGAGAGTCTCACAAATAAATAGAGCGCAAGGTCGGTCTTCTTTAACCAGCTGTTCACACATATCTCTAACATGCTCTGCATAAGCCCGCCCTATGTCTTTTTCTTTCCCCCGGTACGGTCCGCGATATCCATCGGGCTTCACTACCTTGTGCACCCACGCAGGAAGTCCTTGACCTCCCGGACCTTCGCATTTGTATGGACTGATGTCAACCAGCCTTTGCGTATTGCCGTGGTATCCATCCTCCAAAACGATAACGTCACGCCTGCCCGTGTGCGTGCGGGCCAGGCGTAAGGCCAGTTCGTTCGCCTCACTCCCGGAATTGACAAAGTAACAAACGCTCAGTGGCTCCGGAATAGTCGCTGTCAAACGTTCCGCGTACTCCACCAGATATGGGTGCAGGTACCGGGTATTGGTATTCAGTGTCGCTGCTTGTCTCGAAATGGCATCTACCACCCCAGGGTGACAGTGTCCCACGTGGCAGACGTTGTTGACGCAGTCCAGATAGGCACGTTCATCAGGTTCGAACACAAACTGACCATGACCACGCACGAGCACCAGCGGTGTTTCGTACGACAACCTCAGCGAGGAACCAATCCGTTTGCGCCGCTCACCGAATAGTTCCTGGTAACTCCATGGCTTGCTCCCAAACTGCTCAACAGGTCGTTCATCAAATCCACACACGCTCCGAAGACGGTTCTCGGCATCACGCCAATCAACCTCGTGAATGCGTTGTAGCACTTCCCACGCCTGCCTGTCGCTTATCTGTCGGTATTCGTTTTCCGGATCCTCCCTGGCAGCAATGGCAGATGTGGTGACGCTTACACACAATCGCATGCACATCAGAGGGAACAGGACCTGTATCTCTTCTTCAGTAAGAGTTCGCGCACGGTGATAACCGGCGGTAATTCCTGCCGTCACTACGAGTGGATCGTCTTCCCCGAAACAGGTATACGCACAGGCGATTGCGAGTTCATTTACGGTATACGTTCTCAATATGTCTCCGAAATCCAACAATCCCGCGACTTTCCACTCTCCTTCTGAGGCCGGTTTGAGCAAAACGTTTTCATCGTTCGCATCATTGTGTATGACACTCATGGGAAGTTTGGGAAACAGCGGCACCACACGTGCCCGGTATTGCAGAAGCAACCTCTGTACAATTTGACGCCTCTGGAGGTTGGGAATAAGGCGCGTATATGCACTGATCCACTCGGACCGTTGCAGGTCCCATTCTAGCTCCCGTTTCATCGCAGGATGCTGAAAATCAGCCAGGCATCTGTCGAGATCGCCAAGTGCATAGCCGATCCGATCCAGAGTCTGGGCACCACGGGATTGCACAGTTGCCAGGGGTTGTCCGTGGACACACGTGAGTACTCTCATCTTAAACGGCACCCCATCAGGATTAAAGATCGTGCTGGTACTTTCTCCCGATAGGGATTGGACCACACGTGGACTCTCAGCGGAAGACCAGAGTTCGGATAATCGATTCATGACTGCGTTTTGGAATTCCAATACCTCACTTTTGTGACCCCGGTTAGCGATCTTGACCACGAATGTACCCGCCTGCCCACCACGAAGACGGAAATTCTGGTCCCATTCAGCCGGTAGCGGTTCCAGGGTGCCGGTAAGTCCATAGATGTCCCGGACATACTTCCGGACCACATTGCCAGAGAACGATGGTCGACCGGCTATTGTTACTTTCATGACAGGAAACTCTCTCAATATAAACCTAGAAAATGAAATACAGATTGGAGAGATTCACTCAAATACTCGTGCCAGTTCCAGAAGTACGGCAATGAGCAGCCCAACGATGATTGAGTATATTGGAACAAAACGGACGCATGTAACCTCCGGCTTGGGTCAAAATGTATTGCTGACATAAGTCGTCTCCCATAAAGAATATAACGTAAAAAAAGGGCCGGTGGTAGCGTGGCCCTTTCGATGGGAAATCCCAGACTTGACCATTGCCGAACCCTTTCGTTGAAAAACACCGATACCAGTCACAGAAGAAACATCGAGCAATCCCGGGTTCCTTCGGCGGATTGGCTGGTGGGCATTTTAACATTTTTACTTTTCCAGCAGCCAGTGTAAACTTCACTGTACCACATCCCCAGATTAAGAACGATATCCAACAAGACATGATGAGAGTGACAGCCGGGATTTTTCCTTTTTGTGGTTTCGGGCAGCATGCCGGGATTTCTTCTTAGTCTTTCCGGACTCCTCACTCTACTACCTCTCCATATCACCCTCCTATCCTGCACATCCACAGGATCCTTCGGATAGTTCGCATGACACACGATCAAAGCCCGCCGTTAGTCACCATTATTGTGGGCACCCAGTGGGGTGACGAGGGGAAGGGGAAGATTACAGATTATTTCGCGGGACAGTGCGATTATGTGGTGCGGTTTCAGGGAGGCAACAACGCGGGCCATACCGTAAAAGTCGGAAACGAAGTTTACAAACTCCATCTGATTCCATCAGGGGTTCTTTATTCACGACCCGTATCTGTCATCGGGAACGGGGTTGTGGTCAACCCGAAAGTACTTATTGAAGAGATCAGCTCCCTGAAAAGCCGCGGCATCGAGCCAAAACTCAAGGTTAGCGATCGCGCTCATGTTATCATGCCTTACCATGCCGTCATGGATGAATGCCTCACCGGACATCAGGGAATTCTTGCAGCCGGAAGCACAAGGCGTGGGATCGCCCCCGTTTACGCCGACAAGATGTACCGTCACGGTATTCGTATGGGTGACCTCCTGGAACCGGCCATTTTTAAAGAAAAACTCAAAAACTCTTATCGTTTCAATCAAGGCATTATCCAGAAGGTATTTGAAGGGCGATTCGATGTCCCTCTTGAGGACATCCTGAATGAGTACCTCTCTTACGGTGAGCAACTGAAGTCATACATTTCCGATACAGAGCTGCAACTTTATGACGGTTTCAAAGAAGGGAAAGCGTTCCTTTTCGAGGCAGCCCAGGGGACGTCCCTGGACGTGGATCACGGTCTCTACCCTCACACGACCAGTTCCTCAACCGTGGCGGGTCATATCGCCGCGGGCGCCGGTATCGGTTTCAACGGGTTCCGCCGTATCATCGGTGTGGTTAAGGCCTATGTTACACGGGTGGGAATCAGTCCCTTTCCAACAGAACTCCTTGGTGAACAGGCAAAGGTCATCCGCGAAAAAGGTCAAGAATACGGCACCACTACCGGTCGACCCAGGCGGATCGGCTGCCTGGACCTTGTTCAGCTTCGTCAGGCCGTTCGCCTTAACGGTCTTACCCATATTGCTCTTACCAAGATGGACGTCCTGGGAGGCATGACAGAACTGAACATCTGCACCGCTTACAGGATCGATGGAGAGACGATCACCGAGATGCCTGCCAGCCTCGAAATGATGCGAAAAGCAAAGCCCGAATATTCTACCCTGGAAGGGTGGGGTGACATGGAGAAGAATCGAATCGGAAACCACTGTCAAGAAGGATACGACTCACTCCCCGAAGCGATGCGGGAATATGTTCAGTTCATCGAAGAGCAGGTTGATTGTCCCATCACTATCCTCTCCCTGGGACCTGATCGAAGCCAAACCATTGTGCGCCAGATGAAATGAGCGTGATACCGGAAGCCATAGATTTCAGCACCCTCTCAAGCACGGAAATTCAGGCCACACTACAAACGTACAATATCCCTCTTAAAGTAGACGAAGTCCTCAAGATTCAGACCGAAATTCTCAAACGACCACCCTCATTTACAGAGTGTGTTCTCTGGTCTATTCAGGGGTCAGAACACTCCTCCTACAAAAGCAGTCGTCCTCATCTCAACCAGTTCGTGACAGAAGGACCCAACGTTATCCTGGGTCCCAGGGAAGATGCCGGAATTGTGGCGATTGCCCAGGACAATCTGGGCAAACGCTACGGCATTGTGATGAGTCACGAATCCCATAACCATCCTTCCCAGATTGTTCCATTCGAAGGTGCGGCAACAGGAATTGGAGGTATCGTCCGGGACGTGCTGTGCATGGGCGCTCAGGTTATCGCCGTTGCGGACGGATTGAGGTTCGGAGAGATCGCCTCTCCCAAAACCAAGTGGATTCATGAGGGCGTTGTGGCCGGGATCGCCGGTTATGGTAATCCCATCGGTGTTCCGAATCTCGCGGGGGATCTCTACTACGATGAGGGGTACAACGATAACTGTCTCGTTTCCGTGGTCTCCCTGGGCCTTGTCCGGGAGGACGAGGTCATCCATTCATCCGCTCCAGAAGACGCGGACGGTTACCATCTTATCTTGGTGGGTAAGGCCACAGACAACAGCGGGTTTGGTGGGGCCAGTTTCGCCTCCCTGGAACTCAACGAAGAAGAAAAGGAGACCAAGAAAGCCGCCGTTCAGGAACCAAACGCCTTCCTGGAACGCCATCTTCTCAAGGCTACTTATGCCCTCTTCGATCTTCTGAAGCAAAAAGGCCTCCTGGGTAAGGTCGGATTCAAGGATCTCGGAGCCGGAGGGATCGCCTGCGCCAGTGTGGAACTCGCCGACAATGCCGGTCGCGGGGCCGAGGTATTCCTTGACCAGGTACATCTTGGGATGAGAGGACTCCACCCCTCTGTGGTCCTCTGCTCGGAAACTCAGGAGCGACTCATGTGGGTCAGTCATCCCGACGTTTCTCCCCTGATCATTGACCACTACAACAAAACTTTCGATCTCCCGAATACTTCTAAAGGGGCAGACGCACGAATTGTGGGCAAGATCCGAGCAGATGGTCACTACCTGGTTCACTCAAACGGTCGGGTAATTGTGGATGCCCCCGCGAATCAGATTACCCAGGGATTCCTTTACCACAGATCCTACACACCGACACAACCTCCGTTGAAAGAACCGGATCTCCCTGAACCCGAGGACTATAACAGACTCCTGACGAACATCCTTTCACACGAAAATATCGCTTCCCGGCTGCCCGTTTTCGAGACCTATGACAAGCAGGTTCAGGGGAGGACCTGTCTGGAGGCTGGAGAGGCTGACGCGGGCGTTATGGAACCGTTTAACGACGATTCCTATCCGGAGGAGATTCGCCAAGTAGGTATCGCTCTCTCCGTGGATCACAATCCCCGCTACTGCAAGATCGATCCTTATTGGGGTGCTGTGAACGCCGTGGTGGAGTCCATGCGCAACGTGGCGGCTGTGGGTGCCACGCCTGTAGCCATAACGGACTGCCTCTGCTTCGGGAATCCCGAAAAAAAGGACCAGATGAGTCAATTCGTGGAAGCCGTCCGGGGCGTCGCCGAAGCGTGTAAAGGGATTCATCTGAAAGAATACCCTGATTATCCTGTACCCATCATCTCTGGAAATGTTTCATTCTACAATGAATCCAGCCACGGAGCCATCCCTTCCAGTCCCATCGTGAGCTGCCTCGGCAAGTTACCTCAAGTATCGAAGGCGATCACACCACACTTCAAAAAACCGGGATCCCCTCTGCTCATGATCGGCCACCGGAAAGACGAGTGCGGTGGAAGTGTCTATTACGCACTCAACGGTAAGCTGGGGGCAAACGTGCCAAAACCCGACCTGACCCAGGCGCAGCGACAGATCCATGCCATCACCGAAGGCATTGACCTGGAACTCTTTCTGACATGTCACGATATCTCCGAAGGCGGAGTGGCAACGGCTCTGGCGGAAATGAGTTTTTTCAATGGGATCGGATGTGAGGTAAACATCTCCGGTTCGGTCCAAGAAGTGAAGAAGCTGTTTGGCGAATCTGGCGGATTTGTTGTTGAGGTGTTGCGGCAGAATCTTGAAAAGGCGATGTCCTTCCTTAACGCCCAGAGAGTTTCGTTCAACGACATTGGAAATACAACGAATGACGGCCGCCTCCACATAAACACCTGTATTGATCTTGCTGTCTCTGATGCCCGGACTGCATGGTCTGAGGGATTGAGGCAGAAACTGGAGTGAGTCCAATAGACTACAAATCTTCCGGTGTCGACATCGATGCTGCCAATGAAGCCGTGGAGCGAATCCGGGAACAGGTCAAGAGTACTTTTACACCCCATGTGCTGACGGACGTGGGAAGTTTTGGTGCCATGGTGGATGCGGATGTCATCCTGAAAAACTACCGCCATCCCGTTCTTGTCCAGAGCATTGACGGTGTGGGCACAAAGATGATTGTGGCCAGGATGATGAACAAATATGACACCATAGGAATGGACCTGGTAAGTGCGACATGCAACGATATCATTGTGCACGGCGCCCGGCCCCTCACTTTTCTCGACTACATTGCAAATGATAAATTGATCCCCGAGACCGTTGAAAAGATTGTCGCAGGCATCGCGCAGGCTTGCCGCGAGACGGGGGTATCTCTCATAGGAGGTGAGACGGCCGAAATGCCCGATACCTATCTTCCGGGAGAGCATGACCTTGTGGGAGTGATTACCGGTGTGGTGGACCGGGAACGAATCGTCAGCGGCAAAGAGATCCGGACCGGAGACGCGGTTCTCGGCCTTGGTTCAAGTGGGCTCCATACTAACGGGTATTCTCTGGCCCGGAAGTTGTTTTTTGACGCGGGTAAGTTCAAGGTGAATTCTAGCCATTCCGCCCTCGAAAAGAGCGTGGGTGAGACTTTGCTGGAGCCTCACCTGAACTATACTCAGCCCATCTTGACTTTGCTGGAGCAAGGTGTCCCCATTCGGGGTATGGCTCACATAACGGGCGGAGGACTTGTTGACAACATTCCTCGAATCCTTCCCCAGGGATGCTCAGTGGAAATCTCCCGTGGAGCATGGCCCGAACAGCCTGTTTTCACTCTTCTGACAAAGCTGGGACAGCTCCATGAGAAAGAGGCGTTCCGGACATTTAACATGGGAATTGGGATGGTAGTGATCGTTTCACCGGAGCTCACGGATAGGGTAAGACGCTTCCTTCTTCAATTTCGACATGTGCCGGTTTATGAGATCGGCAAAGTTGTTAAAGGTGATAGGGAAGTAAGGTTCGTATAACTTTATGAACAAGAAAACGAGAAGAAACAGGTTTAAAACATTCCATCTTTTAGAAACGCGATACCCGTGAAAATCGCCATCGTCCAATTTCCTGGAAGTAACTGCGAAAGGGAGTCTATCCTCGCCGTAAATCGAGCGGGAATGGAAGCCGTGGAATTTTTCTGGAACGGACCAGAGGAGACGCTGAAGGACTTTGATGGCTATTTTCTGATTGGAGGCTTCTCCTATGAGGACCGTTCAAGGGCGGGAATTATCGCGTCTCTCGATTCCATCATGGGAATCATCCGCGAACAGGCGGAAAAAGGGAAACCCGTTCTGGGTATCTGTAACGGTGCCCAGATTCTTGTTGAGACGGGTCTCGTTCCGGGACTGAAAAGTGGTCTGGTTGCCATGGCCCTCGCCACAAATCAGCGGCTGAAGGACGGACATGTTCTGGGAACGGGATATTACAATGCGTGGATCAATGTTCAACTTACCGCCGATGGTTACCGGTGCGCTTTCACCAGACACCTGAAACGCAGACAGTATATGACCGTTCCTGTCGCCCACGCCCAGGGACGATTCATGATGCCCAAGGCGCTTCTTGAAGAACTCAACGAACGGCATCAGACGGTGTTTCGGTACTGTGATAATGATGGTAATCTTTCACCGGAATTCCCGGTCAACCCAAACGGTTCCATGGACAATCTCGCAGCGGTCTGCAACCCTGGAGGGAACGTTATGGCCATGATGCCTCACCCGGAGAGGACACCGGACGGGGATCCTATCTTCACTTCAATGAGAGACAGCATACGCGAAGCGGCCCGGATCTCCACGACAACCCCCGTGAATGATCCCCCAGAGGTCCCTCTTCACGAATACACGCCGCCGGAGAATTCCTTTGAGTTGCTGGTGGATCTCATCATTACCGACAACGAAGCGGTCTCAGTGGAGAATGCCCTTCATCATCTGGAAGTCCCTGTCACAGTTACCCGGAGAACACACTGGGAAGTTACTCGTCAGCGCAAAAAAACCGGAGATCTGAAGAGGGAAATAATCATGACAGGAGAACTTTTCAACTCCAACAAGGAATCCCTTGTGACCCCCGGTCACCAGCGGCGTGTTGTCTCTCTTCTGGTACGCTACAAGGACGACATGGAGGGACAGCACAAGCGGGAAGTCTTGGAAAACTGGTTTCATATCGAAGGGATTCAGAGCATTAAGAAAGGAGTCGTGTGGACGATAACTCCCCAGGAAGGTACCAGCGAGGATGCGTTGCTAAAAATTCTGGACACACATATTCTTTTTAATCCCTACAGCCATGATTGCTTTCGCTATGCCTGAATCATGCAAGACTATGCCCAAATAATCGAGAGGAACCTGAATAACTGTCTCACGCAGACCGACCTCGATCTGGGGGCAAAGCGTTCGGGAAAAGTGCGGGATACGTATGAAAAGGGAGATGAATTGATTCTCGTAACGACGGACAGACAGAGTGCCTTCGACCGGATTCTGGCCTCTATCCCCTTTAAGGGTCAGGTCCTCAACGAGACAAGTGCCTGGTGGTTCGAGAAAACAAAACATATTATCCCCAATCATCTGCTTACTGTTCCCGATCCAAACGTGACCATCGCGACGAAATGTTCCGTTTTGCCTGTTGAATTTGTGGTTAGGGGATACATTACGGGGACCACAGAAACGGCGCTCTGGACGCACTATGCAAGAGGGGTGAGGAATTATTGTGGTAATGAACTACCCGGGGGACTCCGCAAGAATGAGAAACTGTCCCATCCTATTCTCACACCAACCACGAAGACCGAGGATCATGATCGACCCATTTCCCCGCATGAGATTATCGATGAAGGACTTCTGGAAGAAGAGGACTTGAATAAATCGAGCCAGGCAGCTTTCGACCTGTTCAACTTTGGCCAGGTGACGACGCGGCAACACGGACTCATTCTTGTGGACACCAAGTATGAATTCGGGAAGAACGCTAATGGGGATATCATCCTCATCGATGAGATCCACACTCCCGACTCGAGTCGATTCTGGATCACCGATACCTACGAGGAGCGATTCGCAAATGGAAAGGAGCCCCAAAGCATCGACAAAGAGTTCTTGAGACTGTGGTTTGTGAACCATTGTGACCCGTATGGCGATGACATTCTCCCGGAGGCCCCGGAAGACCTCGTGATTGAGTTGTCACGACGTTATATTCAGATGTTCGAAATGATCATCGGCACACCGTTTTCATTCCCCGGCAGCCAACGTTCCATACATGAACGAATCCAAAGCAACCTGGCGGGCTATTTATGACAGATAAGCCCAGGGCCAAGGCTGTCTTAATTCTCGGATCAAAGTCGGACGAAGGGCACGCGAAGAAGATAACAGACAAACTCAAGAAACAGGGCGTTCACTACGATCAGCACATAGCCTCGGCTCACAAGCAACCGCGCAAGGTCCTGGATATTATCGAAACCTACGAACCCGAGACGGCGATCGTCTTTGTCACTATCGCGGGACGATCGAATGCTCTTTCCGGATTTGTGGCGGCAAGCTCCAGATTTCCCACGATCGCCTGTCCTCCCTTCAAGGACAAGATCGATATGATGGTGAATATTCACTCA
>JAZGBI010000067.1 GCA_036476315.1 Candidatus Neomarinimicrobiota bacterium
ATGAACAAGGAAACTGGAAGACGATTATACAGAATCTTGGTTTTCCCAAAGGTAAGAATAAGACCCTGGTGGTGGATCTCAGCGACAAACTGCTCCGGGGCGGGAGGGACAGTCGGATCCGCATCAAAACCAATATGCAAATCTACTGGGATCATGTTTTCTACGCGACGGCACTGTCCGGCATCATGCTACGGAGCGTTGAACTGGAGCCCGTGGCGGCTGATCTTCACTACCGCGGGTTCTCTGAGGTGAGCAGGGACAGTCCATACAGCCCACACATCCCGGACTACCAGACCGCTACGACGGCACCCAAATGGAGAGACTTGACCGGTTTCTACACGAGATACGGTGACGTTCTTCCACTTCTTCTGGATTCAGACAGCAAGTACGTGACCATGAATGCCGGTGATGAGCTGACCATCGAATTCGACGCCACCCAGGTCTCCGATCCTCCCCCGGGCTGGACCAGGGACTTTGTCTTCTACAACGATGGCTGGCTCAAGGATGGCGATCTCAACACGGCTCACGGGCAGACGGTTGAACCGTTACCGTTCCATGGAATGTCCTCTTATCCATACGGTCCGGATGAAGCATATCCGAAAGATAGGGAGCACGAATACTATCTTGAAACATACAACACCAGAGAAGTAACCACCGAGGAGTTCAAACGATACATTTTCAATTATGGTGATGAATCTGCTGTGGAAGGACAAATTCCAAAACCCAAGCACCAAATTTCAAATAAATAACAAGCACCAAATTCCAAACACGTGAAAGATGCTGTTCATAAGACAGACAAAACCTTGAACAGTTTGGTCATTGGGATTTGTAATTTGAAATTTGTTTGTTATTTGGAGCTTGTAATTTGGACTTTCAGAAAATGAAGTCTCTCTCCATCCTGATCTGGATAGTTGTCTTTCTTATCCACTATTCCTGCCAGCGGGCCCAGCCCATGTTCAAGAAGCTTTCCCCTCGAGAAACCAGTATCACTTTCGAAAACACAATTGAAGAAAAACCTCTCTTCAACGGCGTCAATTATCTGTACTTCTACGATGGGGGAGGGGTGGCCCTCGGCGACGTGAACAACGACGGTCTGGCTGATATTTATTTTACCGCAAATATGAAGCCCAATCGCCTCTACCTGAATAGGGGAGATTTCAGATTTGAGGACGTTACGGAAACGGCTGGCGTGGGAGGAGGGACTGATGGATGGACAACGGGCGCAACCATGGCCGATGTGAACGGGGATGGATTTCTGGATATATATGTGTGCCGCTCGAATTATCTGGACAAGAAAGGGGCGAATCAGCTCTACATAAACAAAGGTCCCGATTCTTTCGGATTTACCGAGAGAAGTGCCGAATATGGCCTGGATCATAGAGGGCTGTCAAGACAGGCTGCATTCTTCGATTACGATCTCGATGACGACCTGGATATGTATCTACTCAATCACTCGGTGCACTCTAAAGGGACCTACGGCGATACGAGCTTGAGAAGAATCAGGGACTATGAAGCCGGGGATAAACTGTACAGAAATGAGAACGGTCACTTCAAGGACGTTACTCAAGAAGCGGGGATTTACGAGAGCAAGCTCGGGTACGGACTGGGTGTGGCTATCGGTGACATCAATCGGGACGGGTATCCGGACATTTATGTATCGAACGATTTCCATGAGAATGACTATCTCTACTATAACGAAGGAAACGGGACGTTTATCGAAGCGCTGACGCATTCCATTGCGCACACAAGCAGTGCCTCCATGGGAAATGATTTGGCGGATTTCAACAATGACGGCCTGCTGGATATTGTGGTACTGGATATGCTCCCTGAGAAAGAGGAAATCCGTAAGTCGTCAGTCAGTGCTGATCCGTACGATATTTATGACGTGAAGATACGATTCGGATACTATCACCAGCTGCGCAGGAACACACTCCAGCTGAACAGAGGGCCTGTCGTCAGCTCCGAAACTTCGGAATCGGATGTCGTTTACCATCTGTTCAGTGAAATCGGTCAACTGGCGGACATTCATGCTACTGACTGGAGCTGGGCCCCCCTGTTTGTTGACTTGGACAATGACGGTTTCAAAGATCTGTTTGTGAGCAACGGAATTTTGCGGAGGCCCAATGATCTGGATTATCTCAGCTATCTTGGGCAGGATGAGGTCCGTATGTTACTAGGCGGAGGAACTGCCCGGCAAACGCCCCTCCCCATAGAAGAAGATATTCTGACTGAGATACTCCGGCACATGCCCAGCGTTCCTGAGGCTAATTACGCCTTTCATTCTCAAGGAGATCTTACTTTTATGAATCGTGCTGGTGAATGGGGGCTTGGTGATCCAGGCTTTTCGACTGGAGCGGCGTACGCCGACTTCGATAATGATGGTGCCATGGACCTGGTGGTGAATAATGTCAATTCTCCGGCCGCTATCTATCGAAACCTCCTCTATCAAGACATAAAGGACTCCTTGAACCATCCAAACTACCTAAGAGTGAAACTGGGCGGTCAGGGGGAAAATAAGTTCGGAATCGGAGCCAAGGTCATTGTCCATTCCGGAGAGAAACTGTTTTTTCAGGAGTTAATGCCTACCAGAGGGTTTCAATCATCCGTGGAACCGGTGCTGAATTTCGGACTGGGAAAAGTCGAACGTCTTGATTCCCTGGAAATTATCTGGGCTAATGGTGAATACCGGGTTGTCAGAAATCTCGCAGTAAATCAGACAGTCACACTGGATCAGGCTGAGGCCACAGTTTTTTACTCCTATCCATCTTTTGTGAACAGTGAGCCGGTCTTTCGTGACATCACAGATGAAGTGGACCTCGAATATTCCCACAGAGAAAACACGTTCATTGAATATAACCGGGAACCGTTCATCCCCCACTTTCTATCCACGGCGGGCCCCGCACTGGCGGTGGAAGACATCAACGGCGACGGGTTGGAGGATGTGTACCTTGGAGGGGCGAAGCATCAGGCTGGTAGTATCTATCTTCAGGACCGGGAGGGGAGATTTGAATCCGTGGCAGATTCCATATTCATCAAGGACAATTGGAGTGAAGATGTGGATGCCGCCTTCTTCGATGCTGACGGAGATGGGATCCCCGACCTTTACGTGGTGAGCGGGGGTAATGAGTTCTTCGGAAAGATGAATCCATCCAAGGACCGCCTCTATTTCGGATCCGGTGAGGGTCGATTTCGAAAACCAGATCCCGTACAGGCGGGACTTGAAATCTTTGCAAACGGCGCCTGCGTGGAGCCAGCTGATTTTGATAACGACGGAGATATAGATCTGTTCGTGGGTAGCCGCTCGGTTCCCAGGGAGTATGGAACGACTCCCGAAAGCCATCTGCTCATTAATGATGGAGACGGAAATTTCACCAATGGGACCTCGACTCATGCACCGGAACTAGTGGACGTCGGGATGGTGACCGACGCCGTGTGGGTCGATTTGAACAATGACTCCTACCGGGATCTCATTGTAGTGGGTGAGTGGATGCCTGTAACCGTGTTCCTTAATCAGAACGGAGAGCTAGTGAATGTCACGCAAGAATATGGCCTCCAAAACAGTTACGGGTGGTGGAATACAGTGGCTGCGGGAGATTTCAACTACGACGGCCATACTGATCTTGTTGTTGGGAATCTCGGTCTGAATTCCGGTCTCAAAGCCACCCAGGATGAACCGGTGCAGCTGTTTATCAACGATTTTTCAGGAAACGGTCGGCCGGATCAGATTCTCACTTATTACTTTAAGGAACAGGCCTATCCTATTGCCTCTCGCGATCTTATGCTATCCAATATCCCCTCCTTGCAGGCCCAGTACCCTTCCAATGCAGATTATGCCGGACAGTCCATCCAGGATATCTTCTCCATTGAGCAGCTGAGCGATGTCACAGTTCTCAAAGCTACTGAATTCGCTTCGGTCCTGCTTTTGAACAGTGGAGACGAAGCATTCAACATGATGCAACTACCGGCTGAGGCCCAGTTTTCACCCGTATATTCCATTTTGATTGAGGATTTTGATGGGGACGGGTTCCGGGATGTTCTGCTGAGTGGTAATTTTTACGGCGCACGGCCAGACCAGGGAAGATACGATGCCAGTTATGGATGTTTACTTCTTGGTCTGGGCACAGGAGCATTCGCTCCGGCCAACCTTCAAGAAAGTGGTTTCGTAGTCACAGGAGAAGTTCGTCATGTTGAAGTCGTGAGGACAGCTTCAGGAGAGAAACGGATCCTGGCCGCACGCAACAATGACACGGTAGTGATTTTCGACCAAGTGGAGGTGGCCCGATGAAAAGCGTCATACTGCATTGTTTGCTTGTCGTGATCGCACTGTCTATTCACAGTAAGTCAATCGCTCAAACTCAGGGAAAGTACTTCGCAAAAAAACACTACATACCCGAGCCGATTCCCTCTTTCGAAGCAAGGAAGAATGAACTTCCCAGTCCCGTCCTCGATAGTCATCCTGAATGGATTGACATGTATTGGAAGTGCTGGGAAATTGCCTTCAAAGGATTCAAGAGTCCGCCGGAGGGTTCCCCTCTGGTCTCCAATTGGCTGGACGAAGCTTTCAGTCCCAACATTTTTCAGTGGGATACCATCTTCATGATCATGTTTGCCCGCTATGGCCACGATATCTTTCCCGCGATACAGTCTCTGGACAACTTCTACTGCCTTCAGCGGGAAAGCGGCTACATATGCCGCGAGTTCCGGGAGAAGGACGGGAGAATGATCCATTACGATGAGGGGGATCTTTTTCATCCCATGGGATGGAAGAACACCATCAATCCTCCACTCTTCAGTTGGGCAGAAGTGGAATCCTTCAGAATCACCGGTGACAAGTCCCGTTTTGAACTCGTGCTGCCGGCGCTCGATAAATACGCGCAGTGGCTCGACAACGATGGTGACCCCGACGCCGAAAACTGGGAAGAAAACGGTCGGCGCTCCATGACCGCAGAACATAAGCTCTACTGGAATACACCGCTGGGAAGCGGCATGGACAATACGCCTCGCCCTGCTGAAAAAGGTAGTGGTTGGGTCGAAATGTCGTCTCAGATGGTCATTATGTACAACAATCTGGCCGTCATAGCCGAGGAATTGGGGGATGGTGCGAAAGCCGGTGAGTATCGTTCGAAGGCCCAAGAAATCGGTGACCGGGTCAATCGCTGGTGCTGGAATGAGGAAGACGGCCTCTACTACGATGTTCGTGAAGACGGATCACAATTCGGGAAGAAGACATCCGGCTGTTTCTGGCCGCTCCTCGCCAATATTTCATCCCGGGACCAGGCGGCACGCCTGGTGGAACATCTGAAGAATCCGGAGGAATTCTGGCGCCCAATTGTATTTCCCACGCTTTCAGCCGACGAAGAGGAGTACAGGCCGGACGGAGGGTATTGGTTGGGTAGCGTATGGGCGCCCACAAATGTGATGATTGTCAAAGGACTTGAAAACTACGGGTATGAAGATTTTGCCACGGAGGCAACTGAAAATTATTTAACTGGCATGGCAGAAGTTTTCGAGAAAACCGGAACCGTTTGGGAGAATTACGCACCCGAGTCATTTCAGCCCGGTGAACCCTCGAAGGCCGATTTTGTCGGCTGGACTGGATCCGGTCCAATCGCCCTGCTGATTGAAAATATTCTGGGCCTGCGCCCGGACGGAGTACGCAATCAGCTGACCTGGCATCTCAAACGAATCGACAGACATGGAATCGAGAATCTCAGGGTGGGTGACGTTAAGGTGAGGGTTATCTCGGAGAAGCGAGACAGCAAAAGTTCCCCGGCACGCCTGAATGTAACGTGCGACAAAGCGTTCAGTTTGACCGTAGTTCATCCCAGTGGAACGAAGACCTTCGCGCTTAAAGCTGGCGATCACTCTCTGGAAATAGAGTAGAGCCAGCCCCCATTATTCGGGATAGAACCACAGAGAGCACAGAGTAAAGAAATAAGTTTAGATAAGAAAAAGAACATTGGATAAGTAGTTGAAAAACGAGATTGGGAAGGAGGGGTCATAAGTCATTAAATTTCAAGTTATTGTACTTTGTGTTCTTGGCGTTCTTCGTGGCTCAAAGATAAGCCACTTGGAAAAATGAGTCACGAATTTATCTGGTGGAAGCACGGTGTCTTCTACCAGATATACCCGCGGAGTTTCATGGACAGCGATGGGGACGGTGTTGGTGACCTGCAGGGCATCATCGACCGGCTTGATTATCTCACCGGACTGGGTGTCGACGCCGTCTGGATTTCACCCATCTTTGCTTCTCCGATGGTTGACTACGGTTATGATGTTTCAGACCACACAGCCATTCATCCCTCGTTCGGAGATATGGAGACGTTTGACCGACTCCTGTCGGCAGCCCATGAACGAAATATCCGTATTGTGTTGGACTTCGTACCTAATCACACTTCCCGTCAACATCCGTGGTTCGTCGAATCCCGGAAAGGCCAACATAACCGAAAGCGAGATTGGTACATATGGAAGGAGGCTCAACCGGACGGTAGCCCCCCGAACAATTGGGAAGCGTTCACTGGAGAGTCCGCCTGGGAATGGGATGAAGAGACAGAACAATACTACCTACATCTTTTCTTCAAAGAACAACCCGACCTCAACTGGCGCAATCCGGAGGTGGTTGAGGCGATGCACGATGTGCTTCGCTTTTGGCTCGACAGGGGTGTGGACGGATTTCGAATGGACGCTGTAGTCTGCTGCGCCAAGGACTCCGGCTTGACCGATAATCCACCCATAGGGGATAACAGTCCTTTCAGATCAGCAGGCCTGAAGCAGGAACCGGTCTATACGATGAATCAACCCGGGATCCACGACATATTGCGCCGGTTTCGTGGCCTGCTCGACAGTTATGGAGATGAGCGAGTCATGATTGGTGAAACGTTTGTATTTGAGCCCACCGAACTGGCCAAGTACTATGGGAAGAACCTGGATGAATTTCAAATTCCTTTCAACTTCATTACCATGATGACGTCCTGGAGAGCAGGCGAGATGAAGCAAAGCATCACCGCATACTATGATGCGCTCCCCCAGGGAGCAACACCCAATTTCGTATTCGGCAACCATGATGAGCATCGACTTGCCACTCGCTTCGGTCCGGATAATCTCCGTTCGGCGGCTATGCTGCTGTTGACCTTATGGGGTATTCCGATGATGTATTACGCGGACGAGCTGGGTATGGAGAACGTAGACATTCCTCCGGAACGGAGGTTGGACCCTTTGGGCAAACAGAAACCCAATCTGGACCTGGGCCGCGATCCCGAACGTACACCCATGCAGTGGGATGCCTCCCCTAACGCGGGCTTTTCATCCCCGAGGGCAAGTCCTTGGCTGCCCGTTGCTGAGAATTATAAGGAAGTCAACGTTTCCCGTCAGCAACGTGACCCATCGTCGACGCTTAATTTCTACAAAAGTTTGCTGAGGTTGCGTCGTGAAATGCCGGCTCTACATCGAGGGGATTTTACCCTTTTTGAGGAGATGCCAGGGGAGATAATGGCCTATGTCCGGAGTGCGGAACGGAAAAGAGTGCTTGTGGTTGTCAATTTCGGAGCTAGTGGACGTACTCTGGATCTGTCATCTCTCAACGATTCTGGCGAACTGCTGCTCTCCTCAGAATTCAGAAAACCTGGCAGGGTGGTTCTTTCTGAACTGGCTCTGAATCCTCACGAGAGTTTGCTGATACTGCTATCGTAAAGGGGACACCTGGTATCTCATATGGCATTAAAGGATGGATCCGAAGCAAGAACGCAGGCAGATAATCACACCCACACCATAAGAGTTCTAATGAAACGCCATACCAGAGTGAGACCATGGTTTCGTTTCTTGACCGTCTTCCAGAAACCGCCGTGCACGCCACGAATAACCTGGAAACTTCTCACAATCCCTGAGATCATGCTGCATTGAAATCCGTCCAGTTCATCTTCGGCGTTCACAATCACCAACCCGTGGGCAATTTCGACTTCGTCTTTGAAGAAGCGTACGAGAAAAGCTACAGACCGTTTGTGGACGTATTGGAAGATCATTCGTCACTCTCCACAGTGCTCCATTTTAGCGGGTGTCTCATTGAGTGGATAGAAGATCATCACCCAGGCTTTCTTGACCGGGTGGCAAAACTCGTGGAACGGGGCAATACGGAACTCCTGTCGGGGGGTTTCTATGAGCCTATTCTGTCCGTTGTTCCTGATCATGACAAGGTGGGTCAAATCCAGAAAATGAATGATTATCTCACGACGCGGTTCGATTACACACCCACTGGCATCTGGCTCACGGAACGTGTGTGGGAGCCGCACCTGGCAAAACCCATTCGGGAAGCTGGAATTGAATATACGACGATAGATGACTTCCATTTTCTGGCCAGCGGGAAGACGCTCACCGACCTCACAGGGTATTTCACGACTGAGGAACAGGGACACAGCCTTGCCGTATTTCCCATACACCGGAAACTCCGGTATGCCATGCCTTTTGAGGATCCCAAGGATACGATAGAGTATCTCAGAACCTTTGCCACCGAGGAAGGAGATCGGCTCATTGTCATGGCTGACGACGGTGAAAAATTCGGACTCTGGCCCGGCACCTTCGAACGGTGTTACGGACAGGAGAACTGGCTGGAGGAGTTCTTCACGATTCTTGAAGAGAATCAAGAATGGCTGAAAACCACGACGTTCAAGGAATACCATCTGAATCATCCACCGTCGGGACGCATCTACCTTCCCAGCACAAGCTATTTTGAGATGAATGAGTGGACGCTTCCCGCGCGAGGCGGGAAGGAGTTTTCGGAACTTCTTGACCAATTCCGGGATCAGGACAGTCTTGAACGGGTTCGACCTTTCCTCAGAGGTGGGACATGGCGAAATTTTCTTGCCATCTACGATGAATCGAACTGGATGCAGAAGCGAACGACGGAGGTATCCCATCGAGTTGCTTCGGACCGTTCACTCACGGACGGGAAGCGGAAGGAAGCTCAGGACGAGGTGTGGAAGAGTCAGTGTAACTGCGCCTACTGGCACGGGGTATTCGGAGGACTTTACCTGCCTCATCTTCGTCACGCCGTTTATGAGCATCTCATATCCGCCGAAAAACTGCTTGAGGACAACAGCGTAATAGATTTCACGCCCGGCGACATCGATGGGGACGGGGCGGTGGAATACCGTCTTCGTTCTGAAACGCTTAACCTGATCGCAAGTGAACGTGGGGGAACGATTCGCGAATTTGACTATTTGCCCAGAAATTTTAATCTATTGAATACGTTGCGTCGCCACCCCGAAAGCTACCACGCGAAGGTCAAGACGGCACGTGTTGGAAAATCTAAGAGTGGGACAATCCATCGGTCCATGCCTGCAAAGGAGCCGGGTCTCGGAAGTCTTCTTCAATACGATCCTTGGCCCCGGGAGATGTTGATTGATCACTTTGTCCCGGCGGGCACGCGTGCTGCGGCGATGAAAAAAAATGCACCTGAAAGGGGAGATTTCCCCACCGCCATCTACAGTTCCGAATTTGACGGGACGTTAAGCTTAACTCGTGACGGAAAGGCATTTGGCAGGAGAGTTGGAATTCAGAAGAGACTGTCGCTGAATGAGTCAGAGGTGAAGATAGAGATTTCCGTTGCGAACCATGACGAAAAGAATCTTCCCGGTCTCTATGCCTGTGAATTAAATTTTGCCATGCTTGGTGGACACACTCCTGATCGCTACTATGAAATCAACGGTAAACCGGCTCAGCGGAGGTTTCTGGATACCACCTCCGGGGAGTTCGGTGTCAGGTCCATTGGGGTGGTAAGCGAAGATGACGGTTTCCGGGCTCTGGTGTTTTTTACCCGCCCCACTAGCTTGTTGCGTTTCCCGGTAGAAACGGTATCCATGTCTGAAGCGGGGCTCGAGCGAATCTATCAGAGTTCGGTTATCTTACCCTATTGGAAATTGGGTCTTCGTCCGGGCGAATCGGCAAACCCACAGTTCGTGATACGGCTGGAGCCGCTGGAATAGGTCAACATTAATGAAATTTGGCCCCTACAAAATCGCCTATTTCAGCGCCGAAATGGGCTTGACGTCAAGCCTGCCTACCTACAGTGGAGGATTGGGCATTCTGGCCGGTGATCAGATTAAGGCCGCTGCCGACGTTGAACTTCCTCTTTGTGCCGTCACCCTTCTGTACAAGGAGGGATATTGCCGGCAGCGGGTTGACGAAGAGGGAGTGCAGACCGAAACCTACCCGAGATTTGATCCCGATCCACTCCTTGAAAAACTGCCGGTGAAATTCACCCTTTTATTGAGGAATCGAAACGTATGGATACAGGCCTGGCTGTACGTTCATAGGGGACTCACGGGGCACGAAGTGCCCATTTTCCTTCTCGACTCGGACGTGGAGGAAAATGATCCTGAGGACAGGGTCATCACGCTTCGCCTCTACTCCGGAGACAAGAATCATCGCATCCTTCAAGAAGCCATTCTGGGCCTCGGGGGGATAAGACTGCTCGAGGACCTTGGAATCGCGGACGTTGATACCTTCCACATGAACGAAGGACATTGTTCTCTTCTTACCCTGGCGCTGCACAGGAAATTCAATGGCGATGAGGATGAAGTTCGCAGACGGTGTGTCTTCACCACTCACACGTCCATGCCGGCTGGTCATGATCATTACTCCGTAGAGCGGTGCAATTCCCTTCTGGGTAGTCTGATCCCAGACAATCTTCCCCTTCCGGAAATGGTAAAGAACGGTCGCCTTCACATGACAGAATTGGGGCTTTACTTCAGCCGTGCCGCCAACGGCGTTTCGACTTTGCACGGCAAAGTAGCCCGGGGAATGTTTCCCCAATTCAAAATAGATCACATCACGAATGGAGTTTACCACGTCGGATGGATCGGTAAGGTTTTCCGCGAGTTATTTGACGAGAGGCTGCCAGGCTGGCGGGAAAATCCTCAGCTATTGAAAGGGATTGATAGTATTCCCGGTGAGGAATTGGAATTGGCCCACGATTCGCACAAACGCTTCCTTCTCGGATACACGAATTCTCAAACCCAAAAGGCCTTGTCCATGGACACTCTCACCCTCGGTTTTGCGAGACGCGCCGCTCAGTACAAACGGGCCCGCCTTATTTTTCATGATCTCGACAGATTGATCGATCTCGGACAGGGAAAAATTCAGATCATTTTCGCGGGCAAGGCTCATCCCAAAGATGGGCATGGAAAGGAGATCATTCAAGAGATTATCCATAACGCCAATCGACTTTTCGGGAAGGTAAAGGTGACTTTTCTCGAAAACTACAATATGTGGCTTGGCAGACTTATTACTTCGGGTGTAGACGTGTGGCTGAACACTCCGGTAAGGCCGAAAGAGGCTTGTGGAACCAGTGGTATGAAAGCGGCTCTGAACGGGATACCCAACCTTTCCATCCTCGACGGGTGGTGGACGGAGGCTTGCAAGGATGGCGTTAACGGTTGGGCCCTGGGTAATGGAAATGACTCCGATGACCACGAAGACGCGAACCAACTGTACAATGTGCTGGAAGAACGGGTTATCCCTGCATTCTACGACGATCGAACCTTATGGATTTCAATGATGCGACAGTCCATCAAATCGGCCATCCATTTCACCGCATACCGAATGATCCGCGAATACCGCTCCAAACTGTACGATTTGACAGGTGAGAACCAGCCCGGATAATGAAAAGGGGTTCCTTCACATTTGTACTTCACTGCCACCTTCCGTACGTCATCAATCACGGGCAGTGGCCTCACGGTACGGACTGGCTGTATGAAGCGGCGGTGGAAACCTATATTCCCCTCTTGAGGGAATTGAGAGCGGTAACGGAAGAGGGAATTCAGCCCGCCGTAACCCTGAATATCACGCCTGTTCTAATGGAGCAGCTTGCGCATCCCAGGTTCAAAGAAGGACTCAAGACCTATCTCCAGGAGAAAATTGAGGCGGCCGATTTTGACCTGACGCATTTTACTGAACTGAAACAACCTCATCTTGCCGACCTGGCGTCGCTGTGGGTTCGCTTCTACTCAGAGATCAAAGAGTCTTTTGCCGAGTTGGGCGGAGATATTCTCGCGGGGTTCAATGAGTTATCCCAAGGACGCTCCGGGGCGAAGCTGGAAATCATGACAAGTGGGGCCACACACGGCTATTTTCCACTCCTTGGAACTGATGAGTCCATTATCGCTCAGGTGGCGACTGGTGTCCGGACATTTAAAAAGCACATGGGATACAGACCCCGTGGGTTCTGGTTGCCCGAATGTGCTTACCGGCCGGCGTACGAATGGTCACCACCACCTGGAACAGTCGTCCATCGAGAAGGAGATCACCGCTTGAGGCTCGGGATCGAGGAAATCCTGTTCGACAACGATCTGGAATATTTTATCGTGGACAAACATCTCATAATGGGCGGTATGAACCAGGGTATCTATGTGGACCGTTTCAGTCCCTTGAAATCCCTCTGGTCAAATTTTTCCAGAGGCTGGAATCCACCGCCGGAGATCGAGAATCGATCACTTCTCAGACCGTACCTGGTTTCGTCCACAGGGACCGAACGGGCGGTGGCCGTGTTCGGCCGCCACGAGGAGTCTGCCCTGCAAGTGTGGTCCGCAGAATGGGGATATCCGGGGAATCCCGCCTATCTGGAGTTCCACAAGAAGCATTTCCCCAGCGGCCTCAAGTACTGGAGAGTGACGGGGAATGATGTCAACCTCGGAGACAAAGATTTCTATGAGCCGGATTGGGTTGAGGCGGCTCTTGAGGAACAGGCTGAGCACTACGTAGATCTGATCGGGAGACACCTGGATGATCACAGGGAATCATCCGGTGAAACGGGAATGCTCACCGCGCCATTTGATGCCGAATTGTTTGGCCACTGGTGGTTTGAAGGGCCCAAATGGCTTGGGAAAATCCTTCGGAAATTGCCCGAGAAGGGAATCTCACCAACTACCTGTGGCAATTACCTGGATGCTCACCCTCCGCGGGAGGTTATCAGTCTTCCTGAAGGATCCTGGGGGAAGGGAGGGTTTCACTATATCTGGCTCAACGAATCGACCGAGTGGACCTGGAAGGAGATTTATGCGCGGGAAGAGAGATTCCGGGAACTTGTTGACAAATGGAAAGGCGATATTGAACCTGTGATGCAGCGGCTTCTGAAGCAGATGGCCAGGGAACTCCTCTTGCTGGAAGCGTCTGACTGGCAATTTCTCATATCCACGTGGTCGGCGAAAGACTACGCCGAAGATCGGGTAGCCGTTCATGCCCAGAGATTTGATGAACTGGACGCCATTCTGAACACGTATCAATCTGAAGGAATGGTCTCAGATTATTCCCTGCATAACTTAAGTTTCCTGGAGAATGAAGATTCTCTTTTCGATGAGATCGATATCAGCAAGTGGGGTCACACGGGGAGAGATGAAGCGTCATCCTGACGTTCACTAACACTCAATGAGAGTCCTTTTCGCGGTCGCGGAAGTTACCCCTTTCTCGAAAGCTGGAGGCCTCGCGGATGTCGCCGGGGCTCTCCCTGCGGAACTGGCCCGAATGGGGCTCAAAATGGTTGTAATATCTCCACTATATTCTCTTGTCAGGGAGCGAGGCACGGGACTGAATTTTGCAGGGATATCGGGTACTGTCCTCATGGGAAAACGCTCGTACGGCTACAAGGTTCACCGAGTATCAACGGTGGAAGAGGTTACCCTGGATTATCTTTTTGTTCAGAACAGTGAATTCTATGATCGTCCAGGCATTTACGCCCAGCCTGACGGAACTGGTTTTGCCGACAGTAATGCCCGATTCTTCTTCTTTCAAAGAGTCCTTGTCGATCTGATCGGCAAAGGCGATCTCGACCCGGAAATTGTACATCTTAACGATCACCACACAGCCCTTCTTCCACTGCTCCTGGCCAATCGAGGGATACGAGCGCGCACTCTTCTAACGGTACATAACTTCGAGTATCAGGGTTCTTTCTCACCGAAAGAACTGTCGTTATTGGAAGAAAGAGACAGAAGCCAAATCAGGCGGCTATACCCCCGTCGTCCCGGAGAATCATACAATGCTCTGGAAATAGGTCTCCGCCAGGCCCACCGGGTAAATACGGTGAGTCCAAGTCATGCCAGTGAACTCTTGAAGACGGAAGGACATTCCTTCGGACTCTTCAACGTACTGACCTCCATCAAGTCGAGATTCTCGGGAATATTGAACGGCGCTGATTATTCCATTTGGAATCCGAGCTTGGATCCCTACCTGGATATCCGTTATGACGTCGATAGTCTTGACGGAAAGACAAGGAACAAGAGCAAACTTCTTAAGGAATGTGGGCTGCCGGATCGTCTTGACGACCCGTTGATGGGATCCGTTTCACGGCTCGTGGAGAGCAAGGGATTTCATCTCGTCCTGGGCATTGCCGAGAAACTCATCCAGTGGGACATCAGGATGGTGTTCCTGGGTACAGGGGACGAGATAATCAAAGAAAGACTGGAAGCACTGGCAAACCGCTATCCGGGTCATGTAGCATTTCATCACGGCTTCGATGAAGATCTGGCTCATCAGATCGAAGCTGGCGCCGACATGTTCATGATGCCGTCGGAATTCGAGCCCTGTGGACTTAATCAGATTTACAGCCTGCGATACGGAACCATCCCAATTGTTCACGAAACGGGGGGACTGGCGGACACGGTCGACAACTGGAATGGTTCAAAAGGGAACGGATTTGTCTTCAAGCGCTATACCGAAAGGGCCTTCCTGCGAGCCGTCGGGAAAGCGATCAAGGCTTATAGGCAGCCTTCAGTCTGGAGGAGAATCATGAGAAATGCTATGAAGGAGGATTTCTCGTGGTTTCGTGCAGCTATGCACTACCGGGAATTGTATTCGGTCCTCCTGTCGGAGGAAGGTGATTCTTGAACGTCACCTCACGAGTTGACGCAATCGTTCTCGGGGGAGGCCGGGGAGCAAGGCTCTGGCCCCTGACTCGAGAACGGGCAAAACCTGCTGTACAGATTGGCGGGAAACACCGGCTTATTGACATTCCATTGAGTAATTGCATCAATTCGAATATCAAACACATCCGTATTCTCACTCAGTTTAATACCGCTTCCCTCCATCGGCACATCTTTCAAACGTACACGTTCGACATTTTTTCCCGGGGAAATATTGAACTCCTTGCGGCCCAACAGACTCTGGAGAATGCCACATGGTTCCAGGGAACTGCCGATGCAGTACGTTCCTACTGGGAACGCTTTGTGAATCTACCCACCACACATTTCATCATTCTTGCTGGAGATCATCTGTACAGAATGGATTATCGCGAGTTTTTCCAGGCACATCTGGACGCCGGAGCCGACGTAACCATTGCCTTGAAAGCAGTCCTAGCCGAGAATTCCTCGGAATTTGGCATTGCTAAATGTGATAGTTCTGCTAGAGTAATTGACTTTCTGGAAAAACCGGCGTCCACTGCGTTGGCAGATGTTTCTACAGAGGGGTGGGTCACCGATGAACACGCCCTTGCTTCCATGGGAATATACATCTTCAACAAGGATGTGCTCAACGACGCCCTGAAGATGGACGGAGATGACTTCGGGAGAGAAATTATCCCTGCAGTTGTCAAGAAATATGACACTTTCGGGTATCAGTTTCACGATTATTGGGTGGACATTGGCACAATTGGGGCATTCTACGAGGCCAACATGGACTTGGCGGGACCAGCTCCCGAATTCGAATTCTACAGTGCCCGCGATCCCATCTACACCCGCCCCAGGTTTCTGCCCGGAAGCCGTGTTTCCAACGCCAAGATTGTTGATTCCGTGGTGAGTGAAGGTTGCATTGTGGGGAAATCCGAAATCCGTCATTCCATTCTCGGTATGCGATCCATTGTGGGCAATGGTGTGTCTCTGGATGGCGTCTATGCGATGGGGGCTGACTTCTATGAATCGGAAATTGGCGGTAAGACGTATCCAGGAGTGGGTATAGGGGACAACTCGATCTTGCGGAAGACCATTCTCGACAAGAATGTCAAAATAGGCAAGAATGTGGTACTGGAGAACAGGGCAAATGCTCAGAAAGAGGATGGGGATTTCTACTCCATACGGGAGGGAATTATCGTAATTCCCAAAGATACGGTCATTCCTGACGGAACTATCGTGTGAAATGATACACCTGGGAGGACAAGTCTGAGAAGCGAACCGTGCATGTCATCGACTATGTCATAGTTGCGGTTTACCTGGGTGGGATTGTGTTGGTGGGACTTCTGCTGCAGAGGAAGGCGTCCCGGGACATTGACTCCTACTTTCTTGGAAACCGGAATCTTCCCTGGTGGGTGCTGGGAGCGTCGGGGATGGCCTCGAACACGGATGTGGCGGGGACCATGATCAACACCGCCTTCATTTACGCCCTCGGAACAAAGGGCTTTTTCATCGAGATTCGAGGAGGCGTCACACTGATCATGGCGTTTCTCATGATCTTCATGGGAAAATGGAATCGCCGGGCACAGGTCATGACTCTCGCCCAGTGGATGCATTTCCGGTTTGGCACGGGAAGAGAGGGTAATCTCGCCCGAATTATTATGGCACTGGCCATGATTGTTTTAACCATCGCCCTGGTCACCTATTTCGCCATTGGAGCGGGGAAATTCGTGGGAGAATTCATGGGAATCGATCCACGAGTTGCTGCTTTGCTGATGATAGTTCTGGCCATGATCTACACCGTTGCAAGCGGTCTGTACGGAGTTGTATGGACCGATGTGGTGCAGGGTGTGCTCATATTTGTAACCATTATTTTTGTCTGCGCGACGGCCATGAAGAAGGCTGTGATTCCCGAAGAATTCTATGTTTCCGTTCCCCTGGGGGATGGCCAGTTTCAAGCCATCAAGACAACCCTGGCCGAATGGACGAGGATACTGCCTCCTCTGGAAATGGACATGCCCGGGGAATATTCTATCTACAACCTCTTCGGAATTGCGATAATGTTCTATCTGTTCAAAGTTGTACTCGAGGGGAGTGGTGGCACAGGAGGCTATATGATCCAGCGTTACTTTGCCGCCCGCAGCGATCGTGAGGCAGGTCTCCTTTCGCTTTTCTGGACGTCTCTTCTTTCATTCCGCTGGCCTTTTATTGCTGCATTTGCCCTCCTGGGCGTCTATTACGGCACTACCACAGAGGTCATTGCCGATCCCGAACTGGTGCTCCCCACGGTGATCGCGAACTTTATTCCCACAGGTATGAAGGGTCTTCTTGTGGCCGGCCTGATGGCAGCCGCCATGTCCACGTTTGACTCCACCGTCAATGCCGGTGCTGCCTACTGGGTGAAAGACCTGTATCAGACGTACGTGAATCCTGATGCATCCGAAAAGACTCTAATGAGGCATAGCCGCTGGGCTTCCATTATTATTGTGGTGTTGGGCTTGTTGTTCAGCTACACCATTTCCAATATCAATGAAATATGGGGGTGGATTACCATGGGGATCGGCGCGGGACTGTTCATTCCTCAACTGATGCGTTGGTATTGGTGGCGGTTCAACGGCTACGGCTTTTCGTGGGGAGTAGGGGCGGGTATGGTCTCCGCCGTCATCACGAAATTGACGGCCGCTCAGATTCCCGAATATGTCTCCTTTTTGATCTCCGGAGGCGCATCCCTGGTGGGGTGCATTCTGGGGACCTACCTCACCCAGCCCACCGAGAGGAAGACTCTGGAGAACTTCTATCGGACTACCAGACCGTTCGGGTTCTGGGGAGCGATCCGAAAGATCTTCCCTGATGAAGTTCAGTCAGAGATCGACAGGGAGAACCGGAGAGACATCCTCTCGATTTTCATGGCGGTTCCCTGGCAGATCGTCCTTTTTCTGTTTGGAATGATGATCATTCTGCAGCGGTGGATGAATGTAGTTGTTCTGTTTGTTGTCCTTTTGCTGCTCTCGGTGGGACTCTACTTTAGTTGGTTCAGATATCTGTCCTCCGAAGTCAAACTGGAGCACAAAACCACGGGAGATGAAAACTAACCTCAATTATCCACAGGATCTTGAGATCCACAGGATCTTCCAAAGGATCTTGAGATGAGATTCACCACGAAGCCACACCTGCCAGCCTGCCCCCGAAGAATGAGGGCTGGCAGGCCCGCCCTCCCGACGAGGAGGAAGCAGGCGGGAAGGTCACAGAGAAGTAAAATTACCATAGCTTTAGAGAAATATGACGTGTCTAGAGTACTCTCACAAATAAATATGGATTGTCATAAGATCTTCAATATCCAATTAATATACTCTCTATTCACCCTGTCCCGATCAAGTCGGGATGTGGCTAATGAATATTTCAGGCTAATTGAGTCTTCGCAATACCATTCCGGCTTTGGGTGGGATCCGAATCTTACCGTTGACCTGAGCCTTTCCATCCAGATCCACTGATTCAGCATCCACCAGTACCTCCCACATGCCTTCAGGAAGCTCAATTTCCAGCTCCCTCCCTGGGGATCCGTTCATGAGAACCGCGAATGTGTTCTTCAGAACGTAGGCGACTGCTACCTGTCTTCCCACATGGAGAAAACTGAAATCATCCGGACACGAGCGGCGGAATTCTGAGTAGGTGTTTCGCAACGCAATTAGTCCCCGGTAATACTCCACCAGGTCGCGATTCAGCTCCTTGTGATCCCAGTTGAGCCAGTTTGTTTCGTTGTCTTTTTCGTATGAATTATGATCGATATATCCCACTCTTGGATCGGGGGCATCTGTCTTAGCGATAACCTTGCTCCGTCCCCAGCTCTGCCCTTCATGCACCATAACGGCACCCTGGCTCGTGAACAGAAAAATGGCGGCCAATTTGTTGAGTGCCAACTGATCTCCCCTTACTCTTGCGTGCTCTGTCAGGTTCTGAATGGCACGATTCTCATCCACGTCCCGGAGGCCGATCCGAATGAAATCTCCCAACGTGTGATCGTCGTGAGATTCCAGATAATTCACGTTGTGGGCTACTTCCTGGTACTGGCCGCCGTATTCTCTCAGCGAACCCATGACAAACCTCGCCAATCTGTCTCCGTCACTCCCATCCTCCCATCTGCCGAAAATAAAACCAAGACCATCCCTAGAATTTTTCCCCTTAACACCGTTTCGAAAATGATCGTTCCAGGATGACCACCCAATATCGGAGAATCTCTCCGGATCGTAGCCGCCACCCCACGGCTCAGCTATGATCATGAC
>JAZGBI010000068.1 GCA_036476315.1 Candidatus Neomarinimicrobiota bacterium
AAACCGGACCGGGGGAAGTTTTTTGCGTCGGATGTCGGAAAGGGCGACGCCTCAAGCCTGAAACAATACGACTAGAGTTTACGGGAAAGCTTCTTGGGAAGAGCAAGACTGAGCAGATAAGAATTCATTCGGTCGGTACCTGCAATCATAAAATAGTGACCCTGTCGTCCGTGAACAGAATCGAAGAATTGTTCCCTTTTTACCCGATCCTGAGGAAGATACTTGACAGTTCAAGCAACTGATAATGAGTTTATTCGCTTGTTAAGCTGGGTGCTTAAACTGCCCAAAGGGGGGTAACGTCATAGCAAGTAAACACAACATTGAAAATGTAAAACTCTTGAGGAAATACTTCACCTATTTGAAGGAGGCAGAAGGTCTGAATGAAAGGACTATTCAGACAAAAGAACGAGTCTTAGGCAATTTCGAAGAATTTCTTGGTGGGAAGAAGCTGAGTAGGTTCAATGAGAAAATGGCAATTCGTTACAAGGATCATCTGAAGCAGCAGATGTGGCGGGGGAAAATGGTGAGCAAAAAGACGGTTTCTGATACGCTAAACACAATCAGAGACTCTCTCAAATGGCTATCACAGCAACCTGGCTACCGCACTGCAATCAATCCTTCGCACATTCAGTACCTACGACTTACGAGAGGAGAAATGACAGCGGTGCGAACCACAGGAGATCTCAAAGAAGCGCCGACGTTAGAATACGTTTTTTCTCTGATGGATTCAATCGGGTCCGACACTGAAGTCGGTGTGCGTGACAAAGCTGTGATTGCAATGAGTCTTATGGGTGGATTTCGGGCAGAGTCACTCACGACGATGAAGCTGGAAGATATCGACTTGGTGAAACTAACGGTCTGCCTGAGACCGCTGAGGGGATCAGCTGTGAAGTATAACAAAGCAAACATAGTTTTCTTAATGGTATTTGACAAACGGCTGCTGAAGGCCGTCCGAGAGTGGGTGGAGTATTTGACTGAGAAAAAACGGTTCATTCCCATAGATCCGGTGTTTCCAATGACCGATGTGAAAAATGAGCCGGGCACATATTCACTATCTGCAAAGAATGTCAAACCAGAGTTTTGGAAAACAACGGGGTCGATTAATAAGATCTTCAAAGACAGAGCCAAGGCGGCCGATCTAAGATACTATCACCCGCACAGTTTTCGTCGACTTCATTATTCAATTGCCCGTAAATATTGTTCAACGATGGAAGAATTAAGTGCTGTATCAAGAAACCTTGGTCATAGCCACATTGATGTGTCCGATGGCTATTATGGCAATTTTGCTCCTGATAATCGGATTCAGATATTGTCAAAAATTAGGTTCGACAAGACAATAGATGAAGGGGGGGAAAGCAAGATGGCTGGTCTGGAGAATAGGATGGCTGGAATGGACAAGAAGCTGGATGAAATAGTCAACCGATTGTCTCAAAATAATGCTGAAGGTCGAGGTGACGATCATGATGAAGATTAAGCAAAAAAGATCTCATAAATCGGTATATGTATTATGAGAGGCAGGGATAGAAATTGAACAACTATTTAAGAGCCAGCGCTTATCGGAGGGAGGACACAGACTTCAGAAAAGGGTATGGATGGCTTGGTATTATTTGGGAAGCTCTATGGTAAGCTCACAAACCCGCAGCTTAAGGCGGTCATAGATGTTGCGAAAGACTAGTAATACGTCAGTCGCAAATACTGTTCTGTTGTGGCTCTCATCTGGAGAGATTACTCCGTAATAACTCATATTAGTCGTGAATGAATTCATGATTCTAGAGAAACTGGACAGAATTGAAAGCCTATTGGAGAAAAGGCTTGATGACCGATACATGACGCTCAAGCAGGCCAGTGCATACTGCACTTTGAGCGTATCTAGTATTCGGCGGTTAGTTCGCTCAGGACGGCTTAAAGCCAGTCGGAAAACGGGTAAGGTGTTAATCCGTAAAAGTTTATTAGACAAGTTTCTAGGCAGTTGACATGACATATTTGAGGAGTCAATCCAACAATCTAGTGAATTACATCAATCGATCTATTAACAAAATCCCTTTCAGAGGAGGAGATTCCGTGAGGATTGCTAACACTTGTTTTAAGCGTATTTTCCAGGTGATGGGGATTTATTTCAATGAGGTGATAAAGATGGCATCATTAAAGAAAAGGCGTGAAATGTGGTACGCCAGAGTCCGTATCTGGAATGGTTTTCGTCAAATAGAGAAACAAATTCCATTACGCACCAAATCTAAGACAGAAGCAAGAGTCCGACTTTCTGAAGTTGAGAAATTAGAGAATGATATTAAGAAAGGTACAGAGTTCTCATTCGCTTGGCTCAGCGGCGAGAGCAGAACAAAAGTTGTTCATTTCAAAATATTTGAGGCAGTCAAAATGTGGCTCAAATCAAGAGAACAGAATAATATTCGCCAAGCCACTATTCGGATAAATAAGGTTGCGATATCTCATTTGATTGAGATGCTTGGTAGAGAATATCCTGTTGAACGTATTACGATTGGGGATATTGAGCGTTTTAAGGAGTGGTCTTTTGATCATAAGCATCATTCAGTTACCACAGTCAATATATACTTGCGTTCTATCAATACCTTCTTCGGTTGGCTTGTAGATAATGAGAGAATTAAGAGCAGACCGAAGATCAAGCAGATTAAAGAAGATGACCCGGAAGTGAAATATCTCACAGAAGGTGAAATCGCTGACCTGTTTCGTCTAGATCTTTCCCAACCAGTCGAACTCACTAACGGAAAGAAAACTTGGGTTCGCGATTGGGAACATTACAAGACAGCTTTTTGGTTCTATCTTAACACAGGTTGCCGTCTTAGAGAGCCGTTTCTGGGTGAGATAAATGGTATTTGGCTTGATATTCCCCCTCACCAGTCCAAGAACCACAAGGCGAGGAACATTGAGCTTGATGCTAAGAAGTTGCAGATATTAGAAGAGATGCGTGAACGTGTATTCAGTTCCTCAAATCTGAAGTATGCAACTGACCGTTACAACAAGGTCTTCCGCAAAGCGTGTGATATTCTTGAGATAAAGAATAGATCATTACATAGCTTGAGGCACACTTACGCTTGCATCCGCAGGCTTGAGACTAATGGTAATATCCTACTAATGCGTGATGAGCTTGGTCATAGAACAGTTATTACCACAGAACGCTACTGCAATATTCCGTTGAATAGACTAAAGGATGACTTCCCAAGTTACTCCAAACTATCAAAAATTGGCATTAGGGACACGGAATTTAGGGACACGGAAAGCCAGAGTGTGAATATTTCAGACTCATTTATCGACGGTAAGTTGGGACGTTCGAGTGGTTGAAAGAGCACGCTTGGAAAGCGTGTAACGGGTTTCCCCCGTTCGCGGGTTCGAATCCCGCCCCCTCCGCCAATCTACTCCCGCTCTTGCGGGATACGATTGGCAAGCACCTCTATGCTGGACTATCTATCCATCGTAATGAAATGAAGATGGACGATGAGCAAGCCAGGATATTTTGTTGAGTGATGTTCCCTTCGGAGTTTTCAGAGCTGTGGTGCTTCGGCAGGACGGAAGATTAGGAAATACTGGTAGGGAAGAATGTTAGATCGTTGGACCAAATCATACCCCGCTTCGGCCAATTCGGCGATTACCTCCTCTGCACGAAGCTTCATGGCGTCGGGAGGTCCCACCGGAATTTCACCTTTTACAAAGTCAACAATGACCAGTCTACCCCCGGGCAGGAGTTTTCCCTTGAGCCTGCTGAAATAGTCCGTTCTTTCTCTGATATGATGGTAAGTATCGCAGATGAACATAATGTCGACTGGTTCCGGAAGCTTGGGATCATCCGGTTCACCCTGAATGCTCACAAGGTTTGAAAGGTTCTCCCGTTTCGCCCTGTCATTGAGGTACTCCACCATTCCTTCTTCTGTGTCGACGCCGTAGACCCTTCCCTGGGACAGCGCCCTTGCGAACCGGACTGGAAAATATCCCGTGGCTGACCCTATGTCCGCCACGATTTCCTTGCCTGTCAGATCCAGCGAACGTATGACGGCATCCGGTTTCTGCCACTCGTCTCTCTCGGGATTCTCAAATCTTTCCACCCATTTTTCAATATCGTCGAAGCTGTGGCGGCTCCCTTCACGGGAGTATTGATGATTCTTGGGGTCTTGCGGAGCAGGACCGTTTTCCTTGGCGTTGACCATAATACCTTCCCGTGTTGAGAGTATCGCGAAAGCGAGAATCAGGATCGTCAAGGGTTTTCCTTTCATCCCCTGTCTAGGCATATTTCTCAGGCTTGAAATAATACTGCTCGCCTATTTTCCTGGGTTCATTGATGATCTGCAGATAGACGGTGGGATCAGCTTCTTCAATATCAAGGTCCCCAAAGAAAGGATGATTGAACAACTTACCTACATCCCCTGGCTCCTGATGCTCGAACATTCGTGCCTTGACATAGACGTCTCCAACATAGATGGAGGAATCCTCAGATGTGTATACCTGAAAGTAGCTCTCGCCCTTCTTGTAAGCCGGGTTGGGTACACAGTTATTCATGGTCAGGATTTCTCCACGGGAATCTTCGTACTCAACTGCCAGTTCTTCTCTTGAAATTCCGACTTTGGAAAGTTGTCCAAAAATGGGGAGTTTGTAGTATTCCTTGCTGTGATCCAGATGTTCCTGTGAGCTGCTGGCCAGAGAGACAACATAAGTGGCAAACTTTGGGACACCCCTGGATAGATCCGGGGATACGACTACTCCGAAGATTAATTCCTGGAATTCCGGAAGAGTCCCGAGGCTACCTTCCGCGAAATTGAAACACGTTACCATTATGAGGGAAACACCGGGTGCGGCTTCCATGGCAGTCAGCCTTGGGGGAAGAAGCGGCTCAACCAAGGACGTTTCCACCTCGTAGAAAGTTGAAAGGGCAAAGTCAAACCCCCAGGTGAGGTAATCCTTGCCACTATCAACAGGAATCACCATGATCACATATCGGCAGACTGGCGATTCAGAAGGAATCCGAATTTGCGGGCTGCATCGAGAATTATTTCGGCGCCCCGCTTCAATTCGTCCTGGGAATGCTCGGAAGTCACGAAAGCCCGGATCCTTGAACGGTTCTTAGGAACTGCGGGAAACATCATGAGGGAGACGTCGACGCCCGATTTCTGCAGGTAGTCACTCATCGGAATTGTAAGTTTCTCATCGCCGTAAATCACCGGGATTATCCAGCTCCTGGAAGTTCCCGTGTCGACTTCACTTTCCAGCAGTGACCTGAGATAATCTGCGTTCTGGATAATTCGCTTTCTCTTTTCTTCACCATCGGGACCACTTGCCAGTTCAAGTGACTTTATGAGTCCTCCCGTAACGCCAGGATCGAGTGCGCAGGAGAACATACGTGAACGGGCATAGTAGTTGATGTAATTTACGATGTCATCCTTTGCGTAGAGGAATCCCCCAACGCCGGCAAAGGATTTGCTGAAGGTACCTATAATCAGGTCGACATCTTCCAGAACACCCTGTTCCTCAGAAACACCTCGTCCGTTGGGACCGGCGACCAGAAGAGAATGTGCCTCATCCACGAGAAGTTTGGCACCGTATTTATGAGCGATCTTCAAAATCTCTTTCAAATTTCCGTAGTCGCCGTCGGTGCTGTAGACGCCTTCCACACAGATGAGAATCCTTGAGTTTTTGTGGTCTAACCGATTCAATACCTTTTCCAGATGTTCTGTGTCGTTATGTTTGAACAGAGAAATATTCCCCTGTGAAAGGATCGCTCCATCGATAAGCGAAGCGTGCGAAGAACGGTCCAGGACAACATGGTCTCCCTTGTGGATGTACGCGGAGACCACCCCCACGTTGGCCCCGTAACCTGAGGAAAAGAGGGAGACTCCACGTCCATCCAGGCCGAAGAAATCGATGATTTTCTGCTCAAGAACCTTATGTATTCGAAAGGTTCCATTCAACAGGGGAGATCCCGTTGCTCCGAGACCGAATTGATCGAGAGCTTTTTTGGCGGCATCGATGACCTCCGGATGATAAGAATAGCCCAGGTAATTGTAGCTGGCGAAGCTTATGAGATCATACTCCTGACCAGTAATTCTCTGGACTCGAACTCTCGGCTTCTGGGCCTCCAGATGGGGAACTTCAAAGGTATATTTATCTGCCTCAATCACCATTTCCCGCCAGCGATTGAACTGGGTAATCTCCACGTGATCCCTCCCCACACTCCTGAGGAACATGTCCAGGGTGTAGTCAGTATAGGAATCGACCGGATCTTTCTTGGATTTGGGGTCGCTCATCGTCTACGCTGCCCTGCCTCCAGTCGTGGAAGCAAGATTTGACACATAACCATCCTCGATAGAATAATTTATAGATTCTCCCGTGGGATTCAAATTGATTTTCCTTGCGAAATGGCGGAGCGTCCTAAACGTGCGTGAAACGCGGGTTGTTGGGATCCACATGATTCTTCTTGCTATGAAAGTTATGAAAGTTCAGTTGACTTAGAGTCCCATTTGGGATATCTTATGACGAACTAGGTTTACCCGGAAGATATGGGAAATCACACCGAAATTCTCAGGAAAATTGCTGAACGTCTCAGAGCCTTCGATGAGGCAGGTGGCGATCTTGAGGAGGACCTGTGGCCGTCGGCCTCCGATGTCTTAAGGGAAATCAATCAAATTCTTGATTCTGCTGACCCGCCTATTACTAACAGCACCTCGGAAGATTAGTCCCCGGGCCTGGGAGAATCCTATCTCGTGAAAACTCGATCGATCTTTGCCGTCGCAATCTTACTTTGTATTTGCTCGCAATATGCCATCTCCGCCGAGGAGATAGCAATGATAACGAGGACGCGTGGAGTTGTTCAATTGAAACATCTGGAGGAGGCAGAATACTCCGACATAAAAGCAGGCCAGTCTGTTCTAAGTGGAGATTTCCTGAGAGTTGGCAATCCCGGGTTCTGCCTCATTATTTTCCTTGATGACAAGAGTATCCTGAAGGTTCGCGAACAGACAGAATTCCAGTTCATTGAGACAGAGAATACTCGCACCATTGATATCGAATTTGGAAAGATTCTTTCTGATATCAAGAGGGAAAGGGAAAAAGGATTTCGGATAGATACTCCCGTGTCAGTGGCGTCCATCAAGGGGACACAATGGTGGTCCGTCATTAACCGGACAGGATTTGACAAATTCTATGGGCTCGAGGGTGATGTGGAGATCTTCAACAGGGTTAGTGGACAATCGCTTTCCCTGGGTCCTGGGCAGATGGTCCTGTCGACGGCAACCGGGCAGGTGGTGGCTTCCCCTGCGAGTCCTGAAGAAATTCCTGAAGACCCGGAAGCGGGAATAGAAGAGGAAGTGGAGGAGGAGATTCCCGAAGAAGAAGTACAACCAGAGGAAGCCCCTCAGCCGGAGCCCGGGGGTGAGGCGATGATAGAGGAATCTGCTATCGAGGAGATACTGGAGCAGGAAGCGACCGAGGAGGTTGCTGAAACGGCAGAGGAGCCAGCTCCCAGCGCTCCCAGACCGTTCAATATGGGTCTGGGGATTGGCTCGGCTACCATAGATGAGATCCTCTACAACCAGCTCTCCTTAAGACCTGAATTCAGAATAGGGAAGCTGGGCATCGGACTCGATTTAGTGATTTACATCGACAATTCGGGAGAAATTCGTACTGCCGAATGGGACGAGGCCATCGACATCGTGGACAAGTTTCTCTATGTTCGCTGGGCTGAGAGAACCGATCCGTTCTGGTTCAAGGTGGGGGCTCTTGATGGTGTGACTCTCGGTTACGGGGGTATCCTGAGCGGTTACTCCAATATGATGGAGTTTCCCTCGGTGCGCAGAGTCGGAGTGAATACCGGTCTGAACTTCGGAGGATTCGGCGCCGAAATGTTCCTGGCAAATGTCAAGGATTTTTCCCAGGGGGGGACATTGCTTGGACTTCGAGGTACTTATACCATTTCCGAGAAGATTCCTTTGACTTTCGGTGCAAACCTGGTCATGGATATGAATCAGTTCTCGGGTCTGAAGGACCGGGATGATGACAGCTTCCCGGACATTTTTGATGATTTCCCGGATAATACAGATTTGTGGAATGATACCGACGGTGATGGCATTCCCGATCCTCACGTTGGCATTGATTCTTCCAGGTGGGATATCGATGCTGATGGTGACAACGAGTATGATTATGACCCTTCCGAAGATACCTCGGTAGTCCTAAAACCACAGCCGTTCAGCCTGGAAGAAAACGAAAGTCGAGCGCAGGGATTTGCATTCGATATTGGATATCCAGTCCTGAGAGGGGAGGCGCTGAATCTTGTAGTTTACGCTGAGTTTAATCGGTTGTCGTTTCCAGAGGTTGATTCATCCGCAACTTTTGACGGGCGGCTAGAAAAAACGGGCACCGGGATTACGTTTCCCGGGCTCCGGTCAACGCTCTTCGGGTTCCTCACTGTTTCACTGGAGTACCGGATCAAGCAGGAACACTTTATCCCACGTTTCTTCGATCAAGCCTATGATTTGAACAGAGTCGTGGCTCACTTTGGTGAAGACGGTGCCGAAGTATTCACGAAGGATATGCTCACCTTTGAAGATCCTGCGTCGGTACTGGACACGAAAGGATATTACGGCTCGTCAAGCTTTAACCTCTTCAACCTCGTTAACTTCACCGGGTCGTACACGAATATGGTGGCCGAAGCTGCTGACACTACCATAGAGTTTAATAGCCTGTCTGCCCTTCTGGATCTGAATACAGACAACATACCCAAATTGAGCGAGGCTATGGCTTTTTACCAGCGGAACAACGATCCGGATCCATTTGACTTCAAGAATCCCTCACTGAATACTATCCTCGGTTATCGGTTGGGGTACGAGATAAGTTCAGGAGTAAGTCTGGTATGGGATTTTAGACAGTTCTACCGCGACAGAGGGTCAGGACTGGAACCTGTCAAACAGACAACCATTGAAACGAAATTCACCTTTTAGCCTGGATAACTTGCCACCTCCAAGAAGGTCCCTGTTGGCGAAGAGCGCCAAGTGTGACAAAAGGTATAAGGAGATAAGGTATAGGTGGTAAAAGGTTGGCAAGTCAACACACGAACAGATGCTTCGAAGGAGTTCCTTTGGGAAACAGTCCAACACTCAGGTTGAAATTATTAGACTGTCTTCGCGAACTTACCAGCCTGCTCCCGTCAGCCTGCCCTCCCTTCAGTCGGGAGCGGGCAGGATGGCTAATTGAATAGATTAGGTCAGCAATGGTCAAGACGATTCTGAAATTTGACACCGGGAAGAAAGGATTTGAAAAAGCGACCTATTTTCTACTCGTTCTTGCCGCAGCACTGGCGGTTTTTGCAATCGTGTGGTTCTATGAATTCTTGAAATAAGAAAGGAGCTCCAATGAAGATTTCCATCGAATACTGTAGCGTCTGAAACTATCTGCCCCGGGCCGCCAGTCTGGCGAACGAACTTTTGGAGCATTATGGGACAGACATCAAGGCATTGACTCTCATACCGTCTGGAGGTGGAGTCTTTGAGGTGGTGAAAAACGACGAGCTTATCTTTTCAAAGAAGGAGCTGGGGAGACATGCCGAAGAGAGAGAAATCCTCGGACTTGTGGAAGGCTCGTAGTCTGGCACCTTTTCTGCTGTTCTTCCTCTTCTATTCCTTTTCCGCCGCGCAAGAGGATCAGATCATTATGCTCAGTACGAAAGTGGGTACTACCCTGGATGCCGAGGAGAAGGAAATACTTGGACTCTTTCCTCGCGTGGATGGTTTCCAGAGCGCCCAATTCTTTGAGATTGACGAGAATAAATATCTCGCCAAGATCATCTACCTGGACCAGACAAGACCACGCGTATTGAAGCGATACTATTCATGGAGACAGTTTCAGAGGTTGAGATATGTTGCAGGAAGTCATCCCGAAATCACGGACGAAATGAGGGCCGAACACCGGTACAAGCTGTCCTATTTGAGCGTGGATGACATGCTTGAGCAGATTCCGAGATCCACGTATTGCTCCATTCTCCATACCAGCGGAAGAAGGATTCGAGGCAGTTTTGTTGGTTACCAGAACCGAATTGTCCAAGTTCAATCTCCAACCAAGAGAATCCAGTTTCCTGTCAGAGAAATCGAATCCATTTCCTATCGACCTTCCATTTACCAGGATGATCCGTTCAAGAAGGCGGTTTCCTTCGCTGCAGGCGTCCTTTTGGGCATCCTTGCGGCCGAGGTGTGGAATATTTCGTCTGAGCCGTCAGTGGACGGGGTGTGGCAAAATCGTTTCGCCGGTATGGCCTTCGGACTCGTCACGGGAAGCTGGCTGTTCCGTGTCGTGAATATCCTGACATCGCCGCGGGAGTTCATCACTATCTCTGCTGAAGAGATGGCGAAATTGAGGTAAAAGTCATAGATTCCACTTAAAGGTTATTTTCCGAGAAGAATCAGGAGATGAATCATGGTTGATGAAGAAAGACAAGAGGAAGAGCAGGTGGACGTTCAGAAGCGCTACCTGATGGCCAAGATCGATGAGCTGATGGACGGGGTCGGTCCCGGTTACAGCCAGGCCCTAATGGAAGAACTCATCACTCGGATGGAACATACTGTCGCTCATTTTCACGAAGAAGTAACGGAACTCCTCGAGGTTCTTAAGTCCAGGGCCGAAGAAAGGAATAAGAAACTGGAATCGCTTTTCGGCGAGGTGGACGAAGAGAAAGAGAAAGAGAGTAAGGACGAGAAACCTGCTTCGTCCGCTGAAGAAGAGATGAGTGAGTGGGAAAAAAGGTTGGAAGGTGAGAAAAAGGAGAAGGAGGACGAGGTCGAAGCCGGAAGTGATGAGGCCGCGGAAGAGGAGAAACGAAAAAAGAAACGTCGATTCGGACGCAAGAAGAAGGAGTAAGTCCTCACCTTCCTCAAGATTTCAACATCAAAGCCTTTCAGATTCTCGTGAAAGCAATACTTCCACCTCAGAGAGAACCTGGTTTTTCCTGCACTTCTTCCTTTCCCACAGCGAGACCCGATCGCAGATCCCTGAATTCTGACGTGATCCGGATACCACGATCCTTGAGTTCCCGACAAAAGATATCGTAAGGCACATCGGTTGCGGGGGAAAGAATGCCCCTTTTTGAAATCCGACCTGTTCCTATCATCTGGGCGCCGATACTGGTCGTAAAGCCTACCGTGCGGCTCATGGCCGTGAAACCCGAACCCAGATCCCGCCTGTCCGTCACTTGGTAGATGGCGCGCTTCCTGCGGCCACCGCGGGACCCAGTGATGTCGACCCTCACAATGACGAGATCCCTTTCCGAGTCACCGTATTGCATGTGAGGTCCCATCGCTGCCGCGAGAAACCGTCTGGGGTCAATTTCTGTGTTTCCCACTACCAGTGGCTCATCGTCGAGCAAGTGGAGGTCAACCATTTCCCGCCAGAAATTCGCGTGACCGGGCCATCGCAAGGTATAGCGTCCCAGGTTTTGGAGACTCTGCAGGTCAAATCCCAGCGGGGACACGTAATCCAAAACATCATCGTTCGGGAAAGCTTCCAGTCGGCCTATTCCTCCGATCTCAATTTCGTGGATGTTTTCAGGATGGAACAATTCATTTCTTCCAATGTGAATCGTGTTTCGGTTCCTGATAATTCGCGCAGGTCGAACGTACGAATCCAGCACCCCTTTCAATGTCCACGATACCTTGTATCTTAGTGGACCTTCTGACGCCTCCGGCTCCGGAATTCCCGCGCCATAAATATTGATTTCTTCCAATTTGTCGAATGAACGAACCGCTTCCCCCAGCAGCACGAGATCAATGCCGGGATCGAGACCGAATTCAGGAAGAATCGAGACTCCTCGTGATTTCGCCTCTTCGTTCAGTTCTGACAGTCCCGGCATGATATAGAAGGCGTTCACCAGATGTATCCCGTGCTTCACCGCACTTCGGGCGATACTGGCCTGAAACCGCTGGTGCAGGAGTTCAATGGCGACATGGGGACCCTGTCTCATGAGGCGGTCAAGGTTATCCTGATCGGTGACGTCCAGATATTCACACCGTACTTTTGTGCCGTATTGTTTTTTGTTAACGTGTTGTTTCAGATTACCAATCTCGAGATCCGCTGCAACGATTTCCTCCACATTGTCGCTCTGCACCAGGTCGTGCAGAACCGCTTTTCCCTGCATGCCGACGCCCAGGAGAAGCACCTTCATTTCAGATCTCCAGATATGAAGTGAACTCAATCTTGTCCGGGTCCCGGTCCAGGAGAGGGGCCAACACCTCATCCTCCCAGACAAGCCAGTTCTCCGGGTAATCATTCTTGCTCACAGGATTGTCTCGAGATCCCCAGAGGTTTTCCCATGCTTCTTCACTCTCGAAAATCCAGACAGCAGCGTATGAGCTTTTCCGCGAACCTCGAACGCTCTTCAGGAGATAATAGTTCGCAAGACCGGGCAGGCTGATGGGATATTCATGAGCGGCCTCTTCAAATTGAACCGTTTCCACATCCGGTTTGAGTTCATATTCGTGAACGCTGATAACTTTTCTCATTTGTCTATCTCCTCGGACGATTGTCTTATCGACGAGTTGCGAGGGCCCGTACAAGGATATTTGCGGCAAGTTTGCTCGTTCTTCCGTCAACGTCATACTCCGGGTTCACCTCCGATATCTCGACGATTCGGGTGCGTCCGTCCCGGGCGGCCAGATCAGCTATCTCGCCGATTTCCCTTGCCGTAAGGCCAGTGGGTCCCGGCGCGCTTACCCCGGGCGCCTCCGCTGAGCGGACCACATCAAGGTCAAATCCGAAAAAAATGGCATCCGCGGGCGTGCTTTCCAGTATCTTGAGAGTCGTAACTCCGACTCCCTCTTTTGTCACATCATCAAGGTAGTGAATATGGGCTCCCGCTTTCTCAACGTAGGCCAGATGCGTTGGGGAATTGGCAAACGGATCTGTGCCGAGTTCGTGAAACTTTCCCGCATCAATGCACCCTTCTTCCATTAGCAGTCTGTAGGAGGTGCCGCTGTTGCGGGGTTTGTCGGCCCTTACATCCAGGTGCCTGTCAATATTGAATACGAGTAAATCCTCCACTTCAGCCGCCAAAGCGGAACAATTTGGATACGAGATATCGTTACCGCCGCCGAGGACGACGATTTTCTTGCCATCCCGGACAAGCCTCCGGACAACCTGGTGCAAAATGTCATGGGTTTCCTCAAGGGTTTCTCCAATCCTGGTGTCACCCATATCCATGAGTTGAAGCTGACTCAGCGGTTCGGTAGCGCAGTGGCAGTACAACGCCCGTCGTATCTCCGCCGGGGCGAACCGGGCGCCAGTGCGACCCTTGTTCCGTCGAACGCCCTCGTCCTGCGGACATCCGATAATGACTGCGTCGGCTTCTGGATAGTCCTCTGGGTCTCGAGAGACTACATCTCCCAATCGAACATCATTGGGATCATTCCGGCTGTGGAACAGCTCCGCATCAGGTAGAATAAGGTGTTCAAAGATGTCCACGATCAGGGCCACACGCAGTGGCTCACTTGATATGGTACCGCATGATGATCTTGGACTTCGAGGGACGGGCGCACTCTTCGAATCCTGCCCGCCGGAAGGCAGATGGCGATCCCATGAAGATGGACACAGGCGACAATTGTCTGCCCCGAGGCTCCGTTGGGTACGCTTCGATCACCTTTCCACCCTGGCGACGCACATAATCAACTACGCCCTCAATGAGTTTCACATTAAGATCCTGGTGGCGATACTGCCTTGCCACGAAGAAGCAAACAATTGACCAGACAGGCTTATCGTCAAGACGTTTCAGGACACGTGAACGGTTCAGGGAGGCGAAACTCTCCCGTGGAGCGACTGAGCACCAGCCAACAGGTTCCCCATCTGAGTAGGCCAGAATGCCTGGAACTTCTCCCGACTTCACGATTTCCTTCATAGCATTCCTATTGCCTTCGCCCTGCATTTTTTCAAACTCACTTCGCGTCGATCTCCACCACATGCACCAGCATCCTCCGTAAGCGCCTTTGGGACCGAAAAGCTTTTCGAGATCGGACCAGTTCTGACGTGTCAGAGGTTTTATGTCCAGGGATAGTTTTGGGGAGGGGCGACTCTTCACTCGTCATGAACTCCAGGCGTTGCGTTCAGAAGAAGAGGGGAAACTCTGAGCAGAGCTGTCCCTTTTGGGCCCAATTCTATGTACGGCTTCCACGCCGTAAAACCTCCATTTTGGTCGATAGCCACGGATCCCACTGAATCACCGGTCACCAAATCGGTGACAAGGTATTCCCCGGCAGGCAAGTCCGATTCGTCTAAGGTCAACCCCGGACTTTCCAAAATATCGTCGCGGAAGTTGTGAAGAATGATGGCCATTTCATTTTCTGTTCCTCTTCCGTAAGCGCACACTGACTGAACAGGACCATACAGAGGATAGTAGTTTCCGAGCCTCAGGGTTTCATTTTCATTTCTCAATGAAATGAGTTTCCTGTACCAATGCCAAAGGGAGTTTTCGTCCTCCCGCATTTTCTCAACGTTTGAGTCAACGTAACCGGAGTTGGCGGAATGCCATGACGTACCCGTGGAAAAACCGGCGTTCAGTCCGTCAGTCCATCGCATTGGAGTCCTCTTGTTCTCATCCCTGCCCGAACCTGTCATTCCGATTTCTTCGCCGTAGTAGACAAAGGGCACTCCTGGCAGTGTGAGATATATCGCGGCGGCAAGTTTCATTTTTCCCATATCCTGGGACAACACCTCGAATACTCGGTCATGGTCGTGATTGGTGAGAAAAGTGGCATATTGAAGGGAAGGATAGCTGCCTACGACGGTATTCATCTGGGTGACAATCGAACCCGGCTCCTCCGATTTTACCCCATTGATAATGGCAGATGCCAGGTCAAACTCGAAACAATAATCGACTTTGTTTCCGTCAGAATAGGGGGCAACCTCATTCGTGGGTAACCATGCTTCGCCCACGGTCATGGCCTCCGTGTTGATGCCCTTGTAAAACTGGCGGAATTCTTCCAGAAAATCAAATGTTTCCTGAGCGTTTTCCATTCTGGGACCATCCTCGAACAGGTGCTTGATGGCATCCAGCCGGAACCCGTCGACACTCAATGTATCCAACCAGAACCTCGTCACATCAAACATCTCAGCCTTCATATCTTCGTTCGAGTAGTTGAGATCAGGCATTCCGTCCCAGAACTGTCCCAGGTAGTACGCGCCGTTCCTGTAATGCCAAACCTTCTGTCCCCAGGAACCGTTATACCCTGGATCATCAGGTTCCCAGACGTACCAGTTTCTAAACGGCGAGTCGGTGGAGGACGCCGATTCCATGAACCAGGGGTGCTGATCTGACGTGTGATTCAACACAAGGTCTGTGATGACTCTGATACCCCTGGAATGGGCACTGTCTACGAAAGCCACCAAATCGGTCAGAGTGCCGTAATCTTCCTCAACGCTACGGTAGTCCACCACGTCGTAACCGTGGTAGCTGGGTGATTGGGAAATGGGCATTAGCCAAATTCCGGTGATGCCCAGATCTGAAGTAGTCGATGGATCGCCGTCATTGAGATAGTCGAGTTTCTGAATGAGCCCTCTAAGGTCACCCACACCATCGCCGTCGCTGTCGTAAAAACTTCTCACAAAGACTTCGTAGAATACGGCGTGATTCCACCAGGGGATCTCAGTCTGTGCAAAAGATGTAACCGGAAACAAACCGTTAACGATTAAGAATCCGGAAAGTATCCTTCCGAGAAATACCGGTCTAATCATCTGACCAGCCAAAGTGAGCCGTGGGAGTATGATCAAACTCAGGTCAGATCTCACCCATGATTGTCGTGAAGTTCCAGAATGCCGTCTCCCCATCATTCACAGGGCCAATCTCCTCTGAACCGCTTCCCCTTCGAGCTCCCGCAGTGCGTCGGAGCTAATCCAGCGGGCGGTTTTGGAATCGAGCTGCTGGATTTCCCTGGCCGTTCTTACGGCAGCCTCGTTCAGATACCGATTCCTTTTTCCCACCTGTCTCAAAGCCCAGTTCACAGCCTTCTTTACGTAATTCCGTTCATCGGTGGATCCTCTTTTGATAACAGGGAGAAGCTTCACAAAATCTTCGTCCTCCGCACTCTTATCGTGCCAGGACAGACAGGCGATCAACGCGAAGGCGGTCCTTTTCACAAACTCCTCTTCCCGAACCGACCAGTCCAGGATCTTCTTCCATGCGAGAGGGGTCTTGTCAAAGAGGTTCATGCATACCTGGTCACAGACATCCCAGGAGTTGAAATCCTTCACCCAATCCTCCATCTGTTTCTCCGTCAAGTCCTCAGGGTTGTCGATCATCGCTGCTGCAATCCTGGCTTCCGGGATCGCCGTTTTCCACAACTCTAGGGCGAGATCGTGGTTCTTCCCGGCTTCTTTCGCAATTTTCCGTATGTTCGGGACCGATACTCCCATTCTATTTTCGGCCGCCATTCCATACCTGGCCATACCTTGAACGTTCTCAGGCTTGGAGCTGGCCTTCAGTTCGGTAAGAATATGGTTCACAGTGGTCATTTCTCATCTACCTTAAGGTCGAATAGAGATTCACAGGACAGGAGATTGAGAAGGAGATTTATCTGAAGGTTCCAATGCACTGGTTAGTTGGCTAGATGGAGATCCACCTCCTGGCAGATTCCATCCAGGAGTTTCCAGTAGGCGTCGAGAGCATCACTGGCTGCGTGAAGAGCCGCTTCCTTGGACGCCCCGCCGTTGAGACAGCGCAGGAGGGCTTCGCGTTCTCCCTCACGGTGCCGGATGTCGGTGGAGGCGTGTACACCAAAATAGGCCAATCCCTTCTCACTCCGAATGCCGTAGTGCTGGCGCAAACCACGCATCTTTTCGCGAGACACTCCCGGCTGCTGGGATTCGTAGGCATACAGAGCAGCCAGTGCACTAACGATGTCTCTTCGGGTAAGCCGTACGAAAGTCGAGATCGTGCTTACCGCAGCTGGATGTGGTTCTGTTGATGTGACCAACTGTCGATCCTGTCCGAGCTCTTCGGCAAAATCGAGCCAAAGCTCGCTATGGGGCTTGGGGTTTGACAGCTCATCGGCAAGGTTTTGCTCCAGTTCGGACCGGATTACAGGATCGACCGTGCAATTGACAGCCGATTCCAGATACCCCGGAAACGCTTCCACGTGCGGGTAATATACTTTGGCGTATGTGGCTATGTTCTCGCGAGTCAATTCGCCGCTCTGCCATGCCTCGTAGAAAGGGTGTCCAAGGATGGATCGCGATTGAATTAACGCATCGAGGGTGTCGAGGACTTCGGTTTGATTCATGAAATCAACTCTCCTTTCAAATAGTGAGATATCGGTATACGTGGCGTTCTGCAAGCTCCACTTCTTGCACGGAAAAGTAATCACAGAGATCAATCTTGCCAAGGGGAAACGGTGGGGGAATTTTACGTTGACAACTCCACTTGGGAGGAATAAGATTGTTGTGGGAATCCGGGATTTCCACCCGGGTGGTCCATTCGCTAATCCCAAACACGGGGTGTCGATTTGCGTCAACATTTGATTCTGTTTAGATATGCAAGGGGGAATAATGCTCTTTGACAAGACATTTTATGGAAACAGTGTACAGCAGTGGCTCATTGCGCTGGTCATGGCGTTTCTCGTCGTGGTGGTGCTTTCATTCCTGAAGGGTCTCATATCCCGCCGACTGAGGAAACCCGCAGAGAGGGCAGACACATTCATGGTCGACCTGGTGGTGGAAATCACCAAGAGGATAAAGTTCATGTTCCTCTTCGTAGTTGCCATTTACGTTGGCTCTCTTCTACTGTCCCTTCCAGGTGGCCTGTCCAGTGTAATCAGTAAGGTGGTGATCCTTGCCTTGTTGGGTCAGAGTGCCATCTGGGGTGCCGGTGCAATCTCTCTCTGGGTTCGCCGGTACCAGGAGAAGAGCATAGAAAAGGAGGATTCGGCGGGATCCGCGGCCCTTAACGCTTTAGGTTTTATCCTTCGGCTTATTCTTTGGACCTTCATCTTTTTGCTCGCCCTGGACAATCTCGGCATAAACATCACCGCCCTTATAGCGGGCCTGGGAGTTGGGGGTGTTGCCGTTGCTCTCGCGCTCCAGAACATCCTGGGTGATCTGTTTGCGTCCCTTTCCATCATCATTGACAAACCTTTTGTGCTGGGTGATTCCATAGTCGTTGACGATTTTCGCGGCACCGTTGAGCACATAGGTCTAAAATCCACCCGCATCAGGAGCCTCTCAGGTGAGCAGTTGATATTTTCCAACAACGATTTGCTTCGCAGCCGGATTCGCAACTACAAGCGTATGAAGGAGCGACGTGTGGGTTTCTCCCTGGGAGTAGTCTACCAGACGCCGCCTGAGAAGTTGGCTGCCATTCCCGGGATTATACGGGAAATCGTCGAGTCGCAGAAACCTGTCCGCTTTGACAGGTCCCATTTCAAGGAATACAAAGACTTCGCGCTGAGTTTCGAGACAGTCTATTGGATGGAAGTCCCTGATTACAATGTGTACATGGACATTCAGCAGGCCATTAATCTGGAGATATTCCGACGCTTCAAGAAAGAGGGCATTGAATTTGCCTATCCAACTCAGACGCTCTATTTTGAGAAAGGTGAGGGTTGATGGAGATCAGCTGAATTCCCCAGGTTATTCGTCTTCGTCTGTATCCTCATCATCATCATTTTCATCTTCCGTTTCGTCTTCACCTTCCACCTCTTTGGCGAGCAGCTTGCCACTGGCACTGATTAACAGCTCGATTTCAATACCTTCATATTCGAATTCTGCCTCGTAAACCTTTATTCCGTCTTTTGTTTCGAGCTCGATTTCTTTGAGTTTGAGGTTTTTCACGTCGTTCAGGATTTCAGCAAGCATGGTCGCTTTCACGGCATCCGGAACCTCCCCGAGCGATACGGTCTTTTCCTTCTCCGGAGTCTCGACGACCTTTGCGGTGCCGAAGCCTTTGAGTGGTACCGCCGGAAGCATGCTAAAAAGTAGAACGAGAATGGTCAGGTGATGTAATTTCATGGGAATCCTCCTTATTAACGTTGTGGTTTTGAACACCGTTAGCATTACCCCGGACTTACTTCTGAAACATGAATGACACGAGTCTCGGTGGTTTGTTTTGGCCCTCTTCGTGCCACCACTCCTTGAAAGCCTTGAGGGAAAATCCACTGTCTTTTGCCGCATCCAGGAAATCTGACAGGTGGTGCACAAACGCTCGAATATGCGTTGTTCCTTGATCCTTTTGGAAACTGGCCACTGTCCCTTGATATTGCCTGAATGGATGAAGCTCACAAACGAAAAACCGCCCTTTTTCAGCCAATGAGCGAGATGCTTCCGAGAAAATGAACGAAAGGTTTTCCACGTGCTCCAACACAAGGTTGCACACTATGAGATTAGCAAATCCATCAGAACACGGCCATGGTTTGGTGATATCCGCTACACAGAAAGTCACATTTCTCAATTTCAACTTCTTCTTGGCCATTCTGATCATGCCTTCTGAAAAGTCGATGGCATGAACTCTCTCTCCGATTTGGGAGAGAAGGGGAGTGTTCTTACCTGTTCCACAGCCAATTTCCAGGATCGATTTACAGTCCAAGCTCCCCAATGTGTTCCTGGTGACTATCTCATCGAGATCCCGCGTAAGGTTCACATCCGAGTCATACCTCGACGACCAAGAGTTAT
>JAZGBI010000069.1 GCA_036476315.1 Candidatus Neomarinimicrobiota bacterium
TCTCCTCTTTCTCTCACGCATCCTCTGCGATCAAGATACCTGAAGGTATTTTAGGATGTCTCCCTGAAAGATGCTATTCCCAAACGGTCTCCCTGGACCGCTCACAACAGAGGGTTCACCAGGACCATGTTTAGACTCCGCCCTGACCGCGCATACTATCTGGTTGTTTTTCTGGAGGGAGGGAAGTTGTGTTTTCCTGGTGAACGCAAGGAACAGATAGGTCATTTGTCGTTTAATCTTCCCCTTTTGACTCGTAAATTTGTCAGTCCTTCGCCATACTTCAGGACATGACAATGGTTTCCAAATTCGTCGCCATCCTCATCTTTCTTTGTCATATTCTTGCGGTCGCCTGTGTGGGAGAATCCAGGGGACCAAAGCTAGTGGTTTTTCTCGTTGTGGATCAAATGCGAAATGACTATCTGGACAGATTCACTGACCTTTACGAAGGGGGTTTCAGATACCTCCTGGACAACGGGCTTCGTCTTACGGAAACTTATCACGAGCATGCCTATACCGCAACTGCCGCCGGTCACCTTGTTCTCGCTTCAGGAGTTTTTCCTGGCACCGCCGGGATTATCTCAAATAGCTGGTACGTAAGGAAAGTGAAGGAGATGGTGTACTGTGTGGCGGATGAGAACGCGAGACCCTTGAGTGGATCCGGACCGGCAGTTTCTTACGAGAATGTTAACGCGTCCGCCCTGGGTGACTGGATCAAGTCATCATATCCTCGGTCAAAGGTGTTTGCCGTATCATCTAAGGACCGCTCGGCAATTCTCCTGGGAGGAAAGAATCCTGATGGAGTATTCTGGTTCGATTCAAATGCCGGGGAGTTCGTCTCCTCCGATTACTATATGGAAGAATACCCCGAGTGGTTCCGGGAATTGAATCGAGAGAAAACCATTGACAACTATGTGGGGAAAACCTGGATGAGACTTCTGGCCGATGAATCTGTTTATGTGGAAAGATCTCGAGAGGATGAATATCCTCCGGAAGGATCAGGCGAAGGCGAGGGTGATGGTTCAACATTTCCACACCATTATCCAGTGGAGACGGGTGAGGAACCTGTTCATTACTGGGCGCTGTGGGGAACTCCCTGGTTGGATGCTTTGACTCTGGAGCTGGCAGAGACCGTTATCCTGAAAGCAGATCTTGGAAAGGACGAGTATCCTGATCTTCTCGGTGTTGCTCTATCCGCTGCCGATGGTGTGGGACACCGGTATGGACCTTTCAGTCAGGAGACTATGGATATGTTTCTTCGCCTGGACAAGTTTCTGGCCGAATTCTTCAGTTTCTTGGATGAGAACGTTGGACTGGAGAATACCCTTCTCGTTCTTTCTTCTGATCACGGTGTCGCCATGTTGCCGGAATTTGCCGAGCAACTCGGTCTCGATGCGGGCCGAATCAGAACTTCCATGGAGGTGGTGATTCACAAGGTGGAGAAAACGCTTGAGGAGCGTTGGGGAGCAGGTGAATACATCGAGAACTCTTCAAGTGGATGCATCTATTACAACCGGAACACTATGGTAAACAAGGGAATCGCAATTCCTGAAGTTGACTCCGTTGTGATTCCTCTGCTTGTGAAAGAGTCATGGATAAATGATGTTCATTCAAGAGCGGAGATTGAGGGAGGGGGAAATCTGGACCATATAGGGCAGTTGTGGCGCAACCAATATCATCCTGACCTGAGCGGTGACCTGTTCCTGACCTTTGGTGAGAATTATATCTGGAAGGATCCTCCCGGTACGGGACATGGGACACCTCACGGTTACGATACACATGTCCCGTTGATCCTCTCCGGATCGGCGATAGAGTCAGGAACGTTTCACGAGCGGCTGAGAACCGTCGATGTTGCACCCACCATCTCCCACCTCCTTGGGATTGAATATCCCGGCGACATCGATGGTCATCCTCTGGACCTTTCCGCATTTAATAAAACCGTTGATTCCAGGTAAATATGGGGTGTTACAATGATGGAAAAATCTAAATCACTTCTGTTCTTCATAATCCTCGGATGCTCACTCATGCTATCTTCATGCGTCCCCTCTGCAAGAAAACAGAAGGAAGTCGCGCCTCCGGTTCCGACGCGTCCCAATCCGCTGCTCCACGGCTTCAACGAAGTGATCCGGTTCGGAGAACTTCAAGAAGGAGATATAACGGAGGCGACCGAGGTGGCTTTTTCTGAGGCAGAATCGATATTGGAAGGGATCATATCGATTCCTGATGATGCCAGAACATTTGAGAACACCATGTTGAGAATTGATGATATCCACCATGCGGTGGAGATGGTGTGGAGTCCCGCCTCCCTTCTGGGTTCCACCCACCCTGTTGAAGTAATCAGGAATGAAGGGGATTCCAGCAGCATTCGATTTGAGAAGCTCCTGAATAATCTTGCCGTCAATGAGGACCTTTACGGTGCTGTCATGGCATATTCTGAAACAGAGGAAGCGAAGTCACTCGACGGTCACAGAAAGAAATATCTCCTGGAAACAATCAGGGACTTCCAACGGAGCGGCTTCGGTCTGGGCAAGGAGAGACGGGAAGAGGTGCGGAGAATACAGAATGAACTTTCCGTGGTCGTTCTTGAATTCAGTAGGAATTTCAGTGAATACCATGACACCCTTGTGATTGCTGGGGACGTGTCGGAAGGGTTGCCAGAGTCGTATTTAATGGAAAGGTTTCGGGAAGACAGTACTTATGCCATAAATATGTCTTATCCATCCTATTTTCCGTTCATGAAATACGCCAAATCCGACAGCGCAAGAGAGAAGCTCAGCTACAAGTTCCTGAACAGGGCGAGGAACGAAAATCTGTCTCTCCTGGACGAGATGCTCCGATTGCGCTCCCGAATGGCGGCCGTTCTGGACTATGACACTTTCGCTGAATATCGTACGGAAGACCGGATGGCCAAAGATCCTGTTGCCGTGTGGCAGTTTGAGAAGGATCTCCACCAGCACATGCTGGAAAAAGCAGAAATGGACTACCAGCAGATGCTGAACATGAAAAGTGAGATTACCGGGGATTCGGCCACCATGATACATCCCTGGGAGAAACGGTACTATGAGAATCAACTTCTTCTCACAGAATATGCCGTGGATGAAGAGCAGGTAAAACAGTATTTTGAAATCGGCAATGTCATTGATGGATTGTTTGCCATCACCCAACGCCTCTTTGGTCTTGACTACCGGGAAGTTCCGAATCCTTCCGTCTGGCATGAGGATGTGAGAATGTTCGAAGTTTTCGCGGGTGAGTCGATGGAACTGTCATCTCAAGGATCCCTTTCGGACACCCCCGCACCGGACGTGGAGGGGACGCCGCGGGGTGAGCTAATCGGCCGTTTCTACCTTGACCTTTTTCCTCGAGCGGACAAATACCAGCACGCAGCTGCGTTCAGTGTGGTCATCGGGAAGATGCTTCTCGACGGCTATCAAAAACCGGCATACGCTCTTGTATGCAATTTCCCCAGACCTGCCGATCAACAACCGTCGCTTTTACCCCACGGCGATGTGGAGACCTTTTTTCACGAATTCGGACATCTGCTTCATGGCATATTGACAGGTTCGGCTCTCATCGGTCAGGCAGGCACCGCAGTTGAACGCGATTTTGTCGAGGCTCCTTCCCAGATGCTTGAGAACTGGGTTTGGAACAAGGAATCGCTATCCTTATTCGCGAAGCACTATGAGACGGGTGAACCGATTCCCGAGGAGCTGATTGACCGAATGCTTAGCGCAAAGAATTTGAACTCCGGAACGAAGGCACTCCAGCAGATTTTCTACGGCATGCTCGATTTTTCCCTTCATGACGGATACGATCCTCAGGGCGAGGAGACAACCACAGATGTCATGAAAGACCTTCAGAATGAAATCACATTGTTTCCATACCAGGAGGACACGCATTTCCAGGCCTCATTCGGTCATCTGCACGGTTACGCGGCGAGCTACTATGGATATATGTGGTCACTCGTTTACGCCCAGGACATGTTTTCCGTTTTCGAAGATAACGGTGTGCTGGACCCCGAGACCGGGATGAAGTTCCGGCAAGTCGTCCTCGAAAGGGGTGGATCAGTGGATCCTCTTGAAATGGTACAGGAATTCCTGGGCAGAGAGCCCAACAACAGGGCATTTCTAAGGAGTTTAGGTCTCCCGGTGTCCGATGAAGCGGTTGCGGAATGATGCGCGATAGGTAGGCGATGCGGAGAAGGTGAGATGAGAAAAAAGGTAACTGATCTCGCGCTTCACGGCGGAAATCCCGTGAGAGTGGAGCCATTTCCCCCCTGGCCCCAGCCGACAGATGCCATGCGGAAGAATCTCCTTCGGACTCTCGATAGTGAAAAATGGGGAGTAGGCAGCGAGGTGGTTCAGCAGTTCGAGAGAGAATTTGCACGTTTTCATCATAGCCGATTTGCCATTTCCACAAATTCAGGGACAGCCGCTTTATGGGTGGCCCTGAAGGCGGCGGGAGTGAAACTCGGAGACGAAATCATTATACCTGCTTACACGTTCGTAGCCACGGCCTCGGCTGTTCTGATGGCCAATGCGGTTCCTGTCTTTGTCGATATCGATGGAGAGACTCTCAACATGGATCCCCATTCAGCGGCACAAGCCATTACGGAGAGGACGCGCGTTATTCTCCCCGTGCACGTTGGCGGAAATCCCGCTCACGTTGAGCAGATCGGAGAAATCGCTCGTGAGGCCGGGATTGTCATGATTGAGGATGCCGCCCAGGCCCACGGCTCTGAGTGGAAAGGGAGACGGATAGGTTCTTTTGGAATTGGTGGGATTTTCAGTTTTCAGACCTCCAAGAATATGACTGCGGGCGAAGGGGGCGTCATTGTTTCGGATGATGAGGATTTCGTCAACGCCTGTTTCTCCTATCATAATGTCAGCCGGCCAAGAGGGAATGGAGGAAACAGGCAACGTCACCTTGGGGGCAACTTTCGCCTTTCGGCAATTCCCGCGTCCCTGCTGCTTGCTCAGTTTGACTCGATGGAGGGGAAAATGAAAATCCGGGATGCCAACGCGGAAATCTTGGAAACTGAGATCGACGCTATTCCGGGGCTTACACCGCAGAAGAGATATCCGGAGGCCACGCGTGTTTCCCGCCACATTTACATATTCATGTATGACGGCCGGAAGTTCAATGACGCCACGCGAGAGGAGTTTATCAAGGCTCTGAATGCAGAAGGAATTCCCGTCTATCCGGGATACGGTCCCGTCTATAGTGAGGGGCTTTTTGTGGTTGACGAAACAGAGTATCCCTGGTTGGAAGGTAGGAATTTCAACTCTCTTTCCCTTCCGGTTACCGAAAGAATCAGCAGGCGCGAAGCTGTCTGGCTGAGACAGAACTGTCTCCTCGGAGATGAGGAAGACACCTTGGATATCGTGAAGGCCATCAAGAAAGTTGCCACCTACTACCAGTCACTTGACAATTGACAATTGATTATTGACAATTGATAATGGATGAATGGAGAATTGTTCCGTAGGAACTCCTTTGACCCGTAGGGTCTCCTGTGGAGGAGGAGAAATGGGGCAATGGAGATATGGAGAATTGGAGAAACGGAGATAGGGGGAATTGTTCCGTAGGAACTCCTTTGACCCGTAGGGTCTCCTGTGGAGGAGGAGAACTGGAGAGTGAGGTGTGATATCTGATTCGTCTAACGTCTAACGTCGAACGTCTAACGTCGAACGTCCAACTGGTGACTAGAAAGTGCCCGGAACAGGGATCGAACCTGCACCTCCAAAACGGAGACTAGATCCTGAATCTAGCGCGTCTACCAGTTCCGCCATCCGGGCAAGGCGGTGCGAAGTTATATTCGGTATGCCCGATTTTCAAGCAGAAAACCCATTGCCTTGAATCGTGACACAGTGTATCTATTGGATCCTGAATGGCTGAGGAAAAAAAGATCATATCGACCAATCGGAAAGCGTTTCACGACTACCACATTTTTGAGAAGTTTGAAGCGGGACTCCAGCTTACTGGTAGCGAAGTGAAAGGATTGAGAGAAGGGCGTGGGAATCTCAAAGATGCATACGCGGCTTTTCGCGACAGTGAACTGTTTCTCACGGGGATGCATGTGGGTCCCTACTCGCACACCGGGCATGAGGGTCATGACCCGTATCGTGAGAGGAAACTGCTCCTTCACCGCCGGGAGATAAGAAAGCTCGCCAGACAGGTCTCTGCAAAGGGATATACCATTGTGCCATTGAGGGTCTATTTCCAGGGTGGTTGGGCCAAAGTGGAGATAGCGCTGGCCAAAGGGAAGAGGAGTTATGACAAGAAAACCGCCATCGCCGAGCGCGACAGGGATCGGGCGATGGAGCGTGAACTCAAGGGAAAGAAGCGGGCATAATGACAACCTTTCGGTCTGTACGCGAGCAGATGGATCTTATTCGTCGAGGTACCCACGAGATCATATCTGAGGAGGAACTGGAGAAGAGACTCAGGGAGAGTCTGAATACCGGAGTTCCACTCGTCGTGAAACTTGGATGTGATCCGAGCCAACCCGATCTTCACCTGGGTCACGCGGTCGTTCTGCGGAAGCTGAGGCATTTTCAGGATCTTGGACACCAGGCCGTTCTGGTGATAGGGGATTTTACTGCGATGATCGGAGATCCTTCGGGCAGGAATAAGACTCGACCCCAGATTTCCGCGCAAGAAACAAGGGAACACGGGAAAACCTACGTGGAGCAGGCCTCTCTGATTCTCGATGGGGACAGGCTGAAAATCGTGAACAATTCCAGCTGGCTCGGTGAAATGAATTTCGGAGAGGTCATCCAGCTGGCCAGTCACTACACGGTGGCACGTATGTTGGAAAGGGATGATTTTGAGAAAAGGTATGAAAGCGGCACACCCATTTCAATCCACGAATTTCTCTATCCCCTTGCTCAGGCGATGGACTCCATAAAACTCAGAGCGGATGTTGAACTGGGGGGCACGGATCAGAAATTCAATCTTCTTATGGCCCGAGATCTTCAGAGGGACTTTGACCAGGTTCCTCAGGTCGTTGTTACGACTCCCCTTCTGGAAGGAACGGACGGTGTGCAAAAGATGTCCAAGTCGTACGGTAACTACATCGGTGTGGGGGAAAGCACCCAGGAAATGTATGGGAAGACCATGTCCATCCCGGATGAACTCATTCTCCGCTATTTTGAGCTGGCGACCGATGTTTCCGGGAGGGAACTCCGTTCCATTGAGAAGAAGCTCAAGGATCCGTCTCTCAACCCTAGAGACCTGAAGCGGCGTCTGGCTCGAGAAATCGTCACCCTCTATCATTCTGAAGAAAAGGCCAGGGAAGCCGAGGCTGAATTCCAGCTGATTTTTGTTCAGAAGAGCATCCCGGAAGATGTGGACAGTTTCGAAGCGGAAGCCAGTCCCATTAATATTGTTCAACTTCTGTTCCAGTCGGGACTCGCCAGTTCGAGGGGAGAAGCTCGCCGCCTCATTCAACAGGGGGCGGTGGATGTGGATGGTAAGAAAGTCACTCACATCACCACGGAAGTGGAGTTGGAGAAGGAACGGATCATCAAGGTGGGAAAAAGACGCTTCCTTAGAGTATCAATCTAGCCTGAACAATCCACAGGATCTTCCAAAGGATCTTGAGATGAGATTCGCCGCTAATCCCGAAACTTCGGGATAAGGATCATCCACAGGATCCTTTGGACAAAGTAATTAAAATCAAAAAGTTTGTGCATCATTCCTAGTGAAGAGAACATCGAATGCGGTTTAACTAACGTCCTTTGTAAGTCTTTTAAAACCATTAGAATGTCTTCGTGAACTTCCCCGCCCGCTTGCCCTCCCTGCAGTCGGGAGCGGGCCTGCCAGCCCTCATCCTTCGGGAGCAGGCCGGCAGGGTGGCTGATGAATCCTCTTTAACTTGGCTTCCTTTTTTCAACGTCATACGCTAGATACTCCACTCCTAATCTACAGTGAACCTGAGGTTGTTTCATGGACGCTGCGCGGCCGGTGGAACTGTCATTCAGGCTCTGGTTTTGCGATTTATGGATTTTCTCTGTTTTGATGGAAATCCGGGGGAGGTTAAATTCGTTGCATGTCTCATTTTGAATACTGACTGCAAATGGGGGAAACATGAGTGATAACATATCCGAATTCAGTGACAGTAATTTTCAGGCAGAAGTCCTTGATTCCTTGCTTCCGGTTCTGGTTGATTTCTGGGCCGAGTGGTGTGCTCCATGCCGGGTGGTTAATCCTATAGTGGAGGAGATTGCCGGAGAGTATGAGGGGAAGGTGAAAGTGGGAAAGGTGAACGTTGACCATAATCCCGATACCGCGATGAAGTACGGGATAAGGAGTATCCCCAGTTTCATAGTTTTCAAGGATGGTGCCGTCTCAGATCAAATCGTCGGGGCGGTACCCAAACGTAATATCAAACAGGTTTTGGACAAGGCTCTAGACTAACTAATGGCACATAAGGTCATCATCATAGGTTCGGGTCCCGCAGGGCTAACGGCGGCTGTTTACGCGGCCAGGGCGAATTTGAATCCCCTGGTCTTCGAAGGGAATCAGCCGGGCGGTCAATTAACCATCACGACTGATGTGGAAAATTATCCCGGATTTCCTGAAGGGATTATGGGACCTGAGCTGATGGAATTATTTCGGAAACAGGCTACGAAATTTGGTGCAACATGCGAATTCAAACACGTGACCAAAGTTGATCTATCCAAAAGACCCTTCAAGGTCTGGGTCGGTGATGAATCAAATGAATCGGAGGTCCTCATCATCTCGACAGGCGCATCGGCGAGAATGCTGGATCTGGAATCCGAATCTCGATTGATGGGGCACGGTGTCTCCGCCTGTGCCACATGTGACGGATTTTTCTTTCAGGGGAAACACGTCATTGTGGTAGGCGGGGGAGATTCTGCTATGGAAGAGGCCAATTTCCTGACAAAGTTCGCCAGTCGAGTGAGCGTCGTTCATCGCAGAGACGAATTGAGAGCCTCGAAAATCATGCAGGATCTATCATTCAAGAATCCCAAAATAGACATTATTTGGAATGCGGTAGTGGAGAATATCTCGGGAAGCCCTGAAGATGGAGTGAAAGGTGTCACGCTCCGCGATACGGTGACAACACAGAAGCGTAAACTCGCTTGCGAGGGTGTCTTCCTGGCCATCGGTCACATTCCAAATACATCTCTGTTTAAGGGACAGCTTGACGTGGACGAATTGGGATACATCACTACCCGGGATGGTTCTACTCAAACATCCATAGAAGGTGTTTTTGCGTGTGGAGACGTGCAAGATCGCGTCTATCGCCAGGCTGTCACAGCTGCGGGAAACGGCTGCATGGCAGCCATGGATGCCGAGAGATTCCTCGCCGAGGTATCTTCCGAAGATTCATCCCACTAGCCTCCCCTTCTCCTTCCGGAATTGATGATGACTTCGCCTGGAAGCGCTTTCCTGGGCACCGGGAACTCGCGAAAGAAGGTCATTCAGCATTTCTACAAGGAGAGACAAGATGAACAGAATACAGTCACCCATTTTTGAGTTGGAAAACGTGCGTGTCATCCGCGAAGGGGGCACCACCTTGAAGATCAGCAGATTCCAGTTTCACAGGGGAACCATCTACGGTATTGTGGGACCGGTCGGTTCCGGCAAAACGACGCTCCTGGAGTGTCTGGTGGGGCGTCTGAAGCCCACGGAGGGCAAGATATTGTACGAAAATGAGAAATATGCGAAGTCATGGTTGGGCAAGCTCAAGATTCCACCTGAGATTCTCTTCTTCGAGCAGATACGCATTAATTCGGCAGAAGCGGTACGTGAATATGTCCAGAAAAAAATACCTGACCGCGTCGACTATGTTAGACGTCAGTACTACTCTCGCGTTCCGCTGAATGACGAATGGAAGATGCCCATGCAGGGTCTTTCGAAAGGGCAAAGTCTCAGATTGAACCTCATTGTAGCCATTGAATCAGATCCCAAGGTACTGATTATTGACGACTACGGCTCCAATTTCGATTCAAAGATGAAACGTGAATTCAACCGGGGCCTGGCGTACAGCGCCCGGTCTCGGGGAGCCACTATCATTCTGGCAACGGCGGACATGGGCGACGTTCGAAGTGTTGCCTCCGTCGTAGTGGCACTGGATAACGGCCATATTTCGAAGGTACGCTCCTTGAAGAAACAGTCTTAAGCCTCCGCTTGATGGATCAAGAGGAAGGAAAATCAACCGGTTTTGTCTATAGCCCGTCGTTTCTGACGCACGAAACAGGACCGGGTCACCCGGAGTCCCCACGGAGGCTGGAGGCGATTCTCGATCATCTGCGTACCTCCAGGGTTTGGCATCTCCTGCGTCCCGTTACCCCCAATGCGGCGGGAGTGGATCTCATGGGACTGGTCCACAGCAGGGAGTACGTCGATTCCGTGTCCAGAGCCTGCTCCCGGGGGGTGAAAGTGCTGGATGGGGGTGATACCGTTGTGTGTGAAAACTCCCATTCCGTGGCGCTCCTTGCCGCAGGCGGCGTTGTGGAAGGAATCAGGCTCATTTTCGAAGACTCCATAGAAAACGCTTTTTGCGCTGTGCGTCCACCTGGACATCATGCGGGAGTTGATCAGGCCATGGGGTTTTGCCTGTTCAACAATGCGGCCATCGGAGCCAGGTTCGCTCAAAAAGAATATCGACTTGAGCGGGTTATGATCGTTGACTGGGATGTGCATCACGGGAATGGTACACAGCACATTTTTGAGTCAGATCCCACTGTTTTTTACGTCAGTCTCCATCAATACCCATTCTATCCTGGCACGGGAAATGAGATTGAAACGGGAAGGGGCAGAGGATTGGGAATGACCAGGAATTTTCCTCTTTCGGCTGGTGGAGGGGATCACGAGTACCTCGACATCTTCAGGAATAAAATTCCCGATATTGCCGCAAAGTTTTCCCCGGAATTGATCATCCTTTCCTCAGGATTTGACGCTCATGAGAAAGATCCCCTGGCGAATATGAGAGTATCAACTGAGGTCTTCATGGAAATGACTCAGATTATTCATGAAATCGCTTCTGAATGGTGTGGAGGCAGACTTGTTTCCATCCTCGAGGGTGGGTACAGCCTTGATGCTCTTCAAGAATGTACTGAAGTGCACCTGAATGTTCTTGCGGGGGGACCGGATTAGCCAATGATGATTTCTTCAACTTTGAATGAATCTGAACTGAAATTTGTTCTGATCATTATTGATGGTCTGGGGTTAAGGGACTCTGTTGAGGGAAATGCTTTCAAACTCTCCCGGACTCCCGTCCTGGATAACCTCTTTTCCACCTATCCCTGGAGTCATCTTGGAGCTTCTGGACGCTCGGTGGGACTACCCGAGGGGATCATGGGCAATTCGGAGGTGGGTCATCTCACCATCGGTTCAGGGAGAATTATCAAACAAGACCTCGTGCGAATCGATGAGGCAATCAAGAATGACACATTCCGCAGAATTCCCGAACTTCGAAACGTGTTTTCCTATGTGAGAGAAAAAAATGGTTCCCTTCATCTTTTGGGTCTTCTGTCAGATGCGGGTGTGCACAGCCATATGGACCATCTTTTCGCGCTACTGGGAACGATCAGGAAAGAAGGGATCGAGAATGTTTTCCTTCACGCCATTACCGACGGCCGCGATACGTCGCCAGCGGACGGAGTCAGATTCGTGACGGAAACTCTGGTCCGGACGAAAGAAATTGGAACGGGTTCCCTCTCGACAATCGTGGGGCGTTACTACGCCATGGATCGCGACCGGAGATGGGAAAGAACCGAAATAGCGTACAGAGCTTATGCGGCCGGTGAAGGCGAGCCTTTCCAAGATCCCATCAGGGCAGTGGAGTCATCCTACGAGGAAAACATCACAGATGAATTCATCAAACCAAGAATCCTTGTTGACCGTGAGAACCACTCGAACATCATACGAGACAATGATGCCGTACTCTGTTTTAACTTCCGCGCAGACAGGATGAGACAGATCGTTGAGAGCTTGGGAAATGCGGAGTTTGAAGCATTTCCGCGGGTGAGAAAACCGGTGTTCACGACAACCTTCACGAGTTACGACGACGGATATGCATTTCCCGTGCTTTTCCAGCCGGAAGCCATTGAGAATCTTTTCGGGGAAATTCTTGAGAATCATGGATTTCATCAACTGAGGGTGGCGGAAACAGAAAAGTATGCCCACGTAAGCTATTTCTTCAATGGTGGAGATGAGAAGCCGTATCCTCACGAGGACCGTATTCTCGTTCCGTCTCCGAAGGTCGCCACGTACGACCTCGATCCCGAGATGAGCGCCTATGGCGTAAGAGAGGAAGTCCTCAACGCCATCAGGTCGGAAAAGTACCATTGCATCATCATGAATCTTGCCAACCCGGACATGGTGGGGCATACTGGAGATCTGCAGGCATCCATCAAGGCAGGGGAGGTTGTGGACGAGGTGGTGGGAGAAATTGTTCAAGCGGCAAAGGAGCGTGGTGCCGCCGTGTTCGTCACCTCCGATCACGGCAATTGTGAAATGATGGTAAGTGAGAAGACGGGCCAAGTTCATACCGCCCATACTCTGAATCCCGTTCCTTTTATCGTCGTGACTGCAGGGCCTCACGTGACCTTGAAATCCAGCGGTGGTTTGGCCGACGTGTCTCCCACTATTCTAGATTTCCTCGGTATTCCCATCCCCACGGAGATGACGGGAGAGAGTCTTCTGGTAAAACCATGATACCCACGCGTTACCAGGAACTAGAAGCCGGTTTTTCAAGCAAGACCGTCATGGTCATAGGAGATTTAATGCTCGACAATTATCTCTGGGGAGACGCTCAACGCATATCCCCAGAAGCACCGGTTCCGGTAGTGAGACTGAAATCATCAAGCAGCAATCCCGGAGGGGCGGCAAATGTGGCCTACAATCTCAGTTCCCTCGGAGCTCGGACAATTCTGTGCGGAGTGGTGGGAGACGACAGCGACGGAGGGCTGTTGAGGTCTATCCTGAAAGACATGGAGGTAAATACGGGAGGAATTGTGGTGGATCCCGGCAGGCCCACCACTGTAAAGACGCGTATCATTGCCCGGGGACACCACGTTGTGAGGACAGACTGGGAGGACGCGTCTCCCATCGCCGGGGAGGTTAAGAAGGTTTTGCTTGAACGAGTGAAGCAGCACCTTGGAGATGCGGACGCGGTGATATTGGAAGATTACAACAAAGGACTTCTAAGCGGAGAGACGATCGCCCGATTAATCACGCTTTTCGAGACGAAATCTGTGCCCGTGTATGCCGATCCCAAGCACCACAATTTTTTCAATTACAAGAACGTGGTCATGGTAAAACCTAATCTGGAAGAGGCATCGAGAGCCTTGGGTTCCGGACTTTCGCCGGAAGAGAATCTGGAACAGACCGGATCGGATCTTCGTAAGAAGCTTGGATGTCATCTACTTCTCATCACAAAGGGTGACAGAGGCATGTCTCTTTTCGACGAATCGGGACATCATCCCATTCCCACAAGGACCCGTCGTGTTCACGATGTCTCCGGGGCGGGAGATACCGTCATGGCGGTCTTCTGTCTGGCACACCTGTCAGGAGCATCACCCTTGGAGGCGGCCACCGTGGCGAATTATGCGGCGGGTCGTGTCTGCGAGGAGGTGGGCGTCGTGCCCATTACGAAAGAGACCCTTCACGAAATCATTACTCATCATTCCTCGTAATTCTTATTTGCGTTCACGAAATTGGGCGCTTCCGGGCACAGTTTTGATACTGTGCCTGCATGTTGCGGTGCAGGCACAGGCCGATATTCGCTACGACCCTTGGGACTGGGTAACCTACAGGAACAGCCGGTTTGTTACCTCGGTGGCCGAAGGGAGCGAGTACATCTACTTCGGGACGAACGGAGGAATCCTGAGGCGTCATATATTCGGCAAGTACTGGGATTATCCCATTACCCGTTCTCAAGGACTGCCTGAAGACGAGATTGACGCAGTGTACTACGATTTCCGTACCCATGTTCTCTGGGCATCAAGTTCGTCCGGGTTGAGTCATTCCGTGGAGGGGGGCGTGAGATGGGAAATGGTTTCCAATGAAATCCTTGGCCTCAGGCCGGGTGAAAGGATCGCACGAATCGGCTCCACCGCTGACTTCCTCTGGTGTGAAACCGCAAGTCAGGTCCTGAAACTGGACCATCTATCCGGGTTTCTCGTAATCCCCTACGCTGATCTTCCTGAAAGTGATGTCAGATGGGGAAGTGCCCTCTTGACGGGCAGTAGGAAGCGTCACGGGATATTGAATAATTTTACTGCAACGGGAGGATGGATCAACGACCTGGACATGCTCCGAGGTCCACGTCTGGAAGAATTCCATATCTCCACCATTTACACGGATCGATTCCAGGATATCTGGCTGGGAACTTGGGGAGGGTCCGTATTCCATGGTGATTTTCAGATGAAGCTTCTGGAGCCGATTCCGTTTGGACCGGCCCAGACAAGCGCGGAGATCCTGTTAAGAATGGATAACGGGATGTGGTCTGCGGGCATTGACCCGTCGACTCTCTATTCAGGTATCACCCTGTACGATCCGCAGCGGGGGATCTGGGACATTTTCCGGGTGGGTTTTGAGATCACATTTGGCGAGGATCAAGTATATTATGGCGCCCAGGTGAACGAGGAATGGTGGTTCGGAACGCCCGACGGAATCCAGGTGTACATGCCTGCCAAGGATAGCTGGCTTCCCATTTCACAGTCGAGGGATCTTCCCGACAGTCGTGTGGTTTCCCTCGCATTCGATGGGGAATACGTCTACGGAGGAACACTAACGGGACTCGTTCGCATCTCCCCCTCATCCAGAACCCGGGTCTCATGGTCCGTCTCGGAAATGGTAGGCTTTCGACCCGTTTATGTCGTTCACTGGGATGGTGAGAGTCTGTGGATTGCAACTGATGTGGATCTATGGCAGTGGGGCGAAAAGAGGGATGAACTTCGTCGCTTTGGAATCCCTGGCGGAGAAAGCTTATCAGATGTCACCAATCGGGAGAGTGATCAACCGGTGATCGTGCGTCCCGTAACGGCTATTGCTTCTTCGGACAGTATGGTTTATTTTGGAGATGAGTTTGGCGTTTTATGCTATGACAGGAATGTGGGAGAGTGGAGAAGAATCACGGGAAGATCTCGATTGACGGGATTTGAGATACTTTCCCTGACACTGTCCCAGGGACCCGAGGAAAACGAAGGCATGTTGTGGATAGGTACTTCAGACGGGACGCTTGCCTTGGACCTGACTGATGACTTCATCTGGCACTTCAAGAAGAAGGACGGACTGCCCAGTGACATTGTACGATCGAGCCTAATCCAGGGCGATATTGCATGGTTTGGCACGCCAGAAGGAATGGTCCGCTTCGAGTGGAAAAAACATCTAAGATGAGGAGACGACACAGAATAGTCACATTGGTCGTAGTGGCCATAAGTCTTTCTTTGGCTTTCGGCCAGAAAAGAGACGCGCTCGGGATTCCCCATTTTCAGGCACTCACCCCGGCCCATCCTACAGAATCACCGGATACGGTGAGGCTGGCCGTCATAGTCAAGGTGCCTTACGACGCGATTCAGTTTCTCAAGCAAGGGAATTCTTTTCAGGCAGAATACGAGTTGGCGGTAACCATTCAGGACGCTGAAGAAAACCAGATAGTGGAACGTATCCGCCAACACGCTGTCACAACCGACAAATACAGGCAGACGATCTCCTCCCGCACATTCGATCTGCCCATGCAGACATTTCGTCTCGTTCCCGCAGAATACAAGTGTATCATTGAATTGACTGACGAAGACACGCGGAAGTCCGGTCGACAGACAATCGATCTAAACCTGTCACGATTCACAGGTGACGTGGTAATTGGCGACCTGGTTCTGGTGGATCCTCAGACCAAAACGGACGATTATCCAGCGGGAATTCCAATAATCCCGTCCAGAATAGCAGACACCGATTCGGTATTCCATATCTACTACAATACGCGTATCCCGACCGGTGAATATACTCTGCAGAAAAAAACAATCTCCGTGGAAGATGAAGTTCTGACTGAGGAGACGATGGTGAGGAATACACCCGGTCCCACTGTGACCGAAGTGATCGAGGTGAGACAGCCGGATGTTCCGGGCAACAAGTTCAAGCTCAAACTGAAAGTTGAACAGGGAGGGGAAAGCTCCGAGTCTGAACTCGTTGTGGAAATCAGGTGGCTTGGCTTGAAGGCTCACGTATCGAATCTGGACGAAGCTGTTGAGCAGAT
>JAZGBI010000070.1 GCA_036476315.1 Candidatus Neomarinimicrobiota bacterium
ATCAATTTTCTCAGGATCCAGGAAACAGTTTACCCGATGGAGAAGGAAAAGGAGGAGATCTGGGTTGGTTCGGACGAGGCCAGATGGTGAAACCTTTTGAAGAAGCAGCATTTGGAGCTGAGACCGGAGACGTTATCGGTCCTGTTAAGACCACCTTTGGATATCACATTATTCAGGTGAACGATAAGAGGTCGAATGGAAAAGACGAAGTAAATGCCGCTCACATTCTTTTGACTGTCACTATGGGTCCTTCGACGAGACAGAATATCCGGAACCGGGCCAATCAGTTCATTTTCGATGTTGAGGACTACGGATTTGACAAAGCCGTTGAGATGAATAACCTTAGCACCTCCTCTCTCGGACCAATAAGTGAAGACGCCCGATTTCTTGCGGGATTTGGCTTTTTCGCGGAGCCAGTAGGATTCGCATTCTCTTCCGAAACCGGAGCCGTGAGTGGCGTCCTGGAGTCCGAAGGATCTTTTGCTGTCTTTCGCCTCGACTCTATCGTTGCCGAAGGTACGAAACCGTTCAATGAGGTGTGGTCTCAGATTGATCAGAAATTGAGACAGGAAAAACGAATGGCGAAAGCCAACTCCTTGGCCCAGGAAACCTTTGAGAAACTCCTGGATGGAAATTCACTTGAGGATGTTGCTGAGTCGGATGAAAAACTTACCATGGTGGGGCCTGTTACCCGCAAGTTGTCTGCCTCGTTTCCCGCGCTCGGACGCTATTCCACAGTCGTGGGAGGACTCCTCGAAGCCAAACCGGGAAGTCTCCTCCCCCCTCTTGAGATTTCCAGTGGTTACGTCCTCATCCTCCTGGAAGACCGGGGTGACATTGAGGAGTCAGAGTTGGAAGTACAGCGTGAGACGATTCACAATGAACTCCTTTCCGAGCGTCAAAACGCTGCCGTCAGGGAATGGATGGATCACCTGAAGGAAAATTCAAAGATTGAGGACAACCGGAAGTATTACTTCTAGTTCACCACTAGGCCACAGAGATCACAGAGAATATGGATTTGATATCAACAACTTTAAGATCACTCATTTTCGATTTCCCTCTCCAACGTACTTTGAGCATTGTTTTATTTTTCTAAAACTATATATCATCTTTCTCTCTGTTCTCCGTGGGTTGTGGCTTAATAAAAGAACTGCCGGATGTCGTATACGGGTACCGCTACGCCCTTGGGGACGACCTTCGTTACGGCTGTCTTGAACTCTATGGCCATTCTTCGGGTCTCCTGCCGCGAGGGTAACGGTACTCCTCTCTCCTCCAGAGCCAAATGGTACTCCCGGCTGTTTCCGTAGAGCTCTGAGATGTAAACCAGGTCGTGGCTCGAAAGGGGAATACTTTCAATCAACCGGACGGAATCAGCGAGGTGTTTTGAGTGAAAAGCCAGCCCCCCGGCTCCCGCAAGGAATATCAATCCGAGATTGACTCCACCGGCTTTAATCCTCTCTGCCAGTACGATCACATCGCTTACCAATTGAGGCTTCTTCAGCAAGTCAAGCAGCTCGCTGTTGCCCGACTCGACTCCCAAATAGAGTCTCTTCAACCGCAACTCTTTGAGATCCGAAAAATCACGGGCTGACTTCTTGATCCCCGTAAACACGTCGATGAAGGAATAGATGCTTTTGAATTGGGGGAGTAAATCGTTAACCGATCCCAGAATGGGCAGAAGCCTGGACTGCGGTATGACCAGTGCGTTCGCGTCCGCGAGAAAAACGGTCTTTCGCAGCATCAATCCCGCTCCAAAAAAGCGTTTCACCTGCCCGATGTGTTCTTCTATCTCATCCAACGGCTTGATCCGGAAGCGGCGGTCGCTGTAGAAGGTGCAAAAAACGCACTGGTCATAGTTGCACCCTTCCGTTATCTGCAAAACCAGCGACATGTACTGATCGGGGGGGAGAACCGAAACAGGCAGATATATCCCCGAAAACGCCTCCCCGCTCTTTTCGAGGGACGGCATGTCCATACGCAGAATTTTTTGAACATACCCGTTCAACTCCCCGGGCAGCCGAGGTTGTACGAAGAGGAGCAGAGATCTGGCTCGGTCAATCAATCCACCGGCAGATTTCAGGGAAACGTGTTCAACGGTGCGGAAAGTCTGTCCGTTCCCACTCTTCCGTGACTTCGCGAAAAAACGGTTGTCCAGAGTACGTCGATAGTTGACCTGATCCACATACATCCCCATGAGACGGCCTTCCAGATCGAATGTCCAAAGATTCCCCGAACCAAAATCAAAGAGGTTGAAGCAATTGCTTTTCAGGGTAACCAGGACTTCTCGGTGAGATTCTGATGGAATCCTCCATGTTTTCGCTTTTGGTCTTCCGGTCATTTATCGCCGCTAAGTTACAACCGATGTCAAAATGTTGAAAGAGACTGGAATGTCCCGATTGTCCTCACTACATTTCGGTGACATAACCTTTTTTCAGGGAGATTTCGAGAACTGAGAGCAGTTATCCTGGTCAAACCCGATTCAGTCGAGAACGATCCCCTCACTGAATCAGACCTCCCGGTGCCGGAACCGGAAGTTGAAGAGGTAAGGATCCGCGTCCACGTTTGCGGTGTCTGTCGAACGGATCTCCATATTGTTGAAGGCGATCTCGAAATCCCCACTCTTCCCGTGACCCCCGGCCATCAGGTTGTGGGTACCGTGGAGGCCGTTGGGAAAAGAGTGGACAGGGTGAAAACGGGCGATCGGGTGGGACTTCCGTGGATGAGTTCCACGTGCGGAAAGTGCGACTTCTGCAGAAGCGGCAGGGAAAATCTCTGCCATGGAGCCGAATTCACGGGACTTCATCGCAATGGAGGTTACGCAGAAAGAATTGTGGCTCCCCAGCAATTCGTCTATCCGCTCCCCGAAGGCTTTACAGATTATCAAGTGGCTCCCCTTCTGTGTGCCGGCATCATCGGACTGCGCACATTCAAACAGAGCAAGATTGAGCCCGGTCAGCGATTGGGCCTGTACGGTTTTGGAGCATCTGCCCACGTGACGATCCAGGTTGCCAGGTACTTGGGGTGCGACCCGTATGTTTTCACTCGCGGGAAGGATCACCAGAAACACGCTGTTGAATTAGGCGCAGTGTGGACAGGGACTGCCCAGGACGATCCGGGGGTCGAGATGGATGCAAGTCTGGTGTTCGCCCCCATCGGATCATTGATGATAGAAGCCCTCAGACTGGTCCGCAAAGGGGGAACTGTCGTCTCGGCAGGCATTCACATGACTCCGATCCCGGAATTCCCATACAGGCTTCTCTACGGCGAAAAAACTATGACCTCGGCCGCGAATGCCACGTACGCCGATGGGGCGGAACTGCTCAAGCTGGCTGCTGAGATTCCTATTCAAACGGAAGTTAAGGTCTACGGACTGGCAGATGCCAACACCGCGCTCAAGGATCTGAAAGACAGTCGCTTCCGCGGCGCGGCCGTGTTAAATGTGGCAGAGGAAACTGGCTAGTTAGGACTGGGTACCGGGGACAAAATAGATATCAGTGGGTTTGAGTTGAGACAGGCGACGGAATTTGGCGATAACCGGCATTCCAATCCAGTCCAGGTTGATCTCTTCCGGATCCACTCCCAGCAATCTGGTGAGAAGAAGTGTGTCCACTCCATCAAACTCCACCAGTATCAGAATAAACGGTGTTTCCGGTAAGAATTCCTCTGACCCAAAATAACAGACGGTGACGGCATGAATCTTCCCTTCTGCCGGTAGCTCAACCCATTCCGTCTCCTGGCCCGTATACATATCATTCCCTCTCGGCAGGGCGTACGTGTATCCCGTTTTCACGTCCCTGTTCCCCAGCAGATGCCCGTTGGCAAGTCCGGCAAACCACGGCGAGTCCTGGCCATAGGAATGTATGTAATCGATATGGTAGGGTTGTTTTATCGTGATTGGGGCCATGAACCTCAAGGCCTCCAGAGCTTTGTCATCAAGGGTGGTGGGAAAGGGGACGTTGAACACCGTTGTGCCCATATCTGTTTCCACAACTCTTGCTTTGATTGTTCCTTTTCCACTCATGTTTATCTCTCCGCTTCGAGGATTGAAACCGTCACATAGGTTCCGGTCCCGGCATGGCTGTGTATTGTACCTCTTCTGGCCCCCCGAACCTGGAGCGTCTCGTCTTCGAAATGTTTACCCACGGTCCCCTGCAGTTGCCAGATTGCGAACACGGCCTGCATCAGACCCGTGGCACCCACAGGATGCCCACATGCGATAAGTCCCCCGGACGGATTCACGGGACACACCGGTTTTTCCTTCAGGTCCAGACCATAATCGATGCCGGGGACGAATGCTTTGCCACTTTCCGCGAAGGCACCTCCTTCCCCATAGCGGCACAGTCCCATGTCCTCGTATGTCTGAATCTCGGACGATGTATAGGCGTCGTGCAGTTCGATGAAGTCCAATTCTTCGAGGGGGTCAAGTATTCCTCCATTCTTGTAAGCCTGTTTGGAGGCCATCCTCCCTGCCCGGAATGAGTGGATGCCCGGATACCGGAAACCTTTCTTCCAGAGATCTCTGTAGTAAGAGAGATCGGCATCATTATTCTCACAATCGAGGAGATTGTTTGCGACAAAATCGTCAAATTTCTGGTGGGGGCGGTCAGCCATCCTCATCGCATCCGTTCCATTCCCAATGCCCCGAACCACAACTTTCGGAAGAGACTTCCCCGACGCTTTCTCCAATCGCGCCAATCCCTCCTCGCTTGCCAGTACAACAACGGCCGCACCATCGCTCATAACACAGATGTCCAAGCGGGTGAGGGGCCAGGCGACCATGGGGGACTGTCTCACGTCATCAACAGTGAGTCTCATACGTTTTTGAGCGTACGGATTATGGTAGGCGTTCATGTGATTCTTCACTGAGACGTAGGCCATCTGTTCCGCCGTGGTTCCGAACTCTTTCATGTGGCGCGTCACCATCATGGCATAGTATCCCGAATAGAATCCCCCCACGGGATAATCGAAGCTGACATCAGATGCCAGCGCGATGAACTCGTTACCCGTCCACGTATTGACATGACTCATGGTCTCAAAACCGTAGGCAAGGCAGACCTCCATATATCCCGAAGCTACCTGTTTCCACGCCTCCTGGAAGCAGATTCCTCCCGTGGCTCCTCCCCCTTCCACCCGGTGACTTGGCTTGGGACACAATCCAAGATAGTCCTGGACCATGGTTCCGGCTTTCAACTGGCGGGTGAAATGATCGGAGAAATAGGAGGCCACCGATCCATCGACGGCCTCGATAAACTGTGCGTGTTCCAGGCCCATGTCCCCTACGGCGTAGTCATACGCTTCCTTTACAACTGCCTGAAACGTTTTGTCCGGGCGTGCCTTGGCAAATTTACTTACACCACCCGTTACGGCATAAACCGGTCGCATGATTCCTCCTGTCCAATGACTTTCTTGAAGATTTCTGTCAACGCCGCGGCCTCTTCCGTTTCAGGATGGACGAAAAACCGTTCGGGTTGCGGCAAGATATTCATCCCTTGCGCGATTGAGAGATTCAATTAACTCCATCCTCTGCTGAATCAGGTCGTAGACGAGATTCCTTCTGCGGTAAAAGAGGGAGAGGAATATCATGTGCTGGCGATAGTTGCTCGCCTTCCTGAAATAATAGAGCGCAAAGTTCCCCGACGGGATAAGAGAGATTGCGTACAGTATTGTGATCCACCTGGCGTGAAAAAGATGCCAGGTGAACCAGGACTGAAGGGAAAAGAAAATCACGAATGATCCAAGTCCCACGAGAAGCTTCACAGAAGAGACGAACGTTTTCTTATCCACAAACCGATTCACGTACCATCTGGGAAGAATGTACGGAATAAAATTGTTGATCGTTCCCCAAAGATACAAAGGAAATCCGAGCACCATTAACAGCCAGGCCTTCAATCTCTTCCTGAACCCCAAGCCAGACCGCCGGGGGGAGAGGAATTCGTCCCGTATGTGGAGTCTTTCCAGATTTCTCAAATAGGTGGCTATTCTCTTCTGAATCTGCTCAACCCTCTCCCGCTGGTTGTGATAGAACCACTCAACAGCCCTGATGATTCCCTTGGTGGCCAGGAAATCATCCTTCATCGATTTGAGTTTCATCCCCAGATCCACCATCAATTCTTTCTTATAAATTCTCTCCAGATTGGAAACGGTCTCCGCCAGTCCATCCTCGGGAAGATAGGTTGTCAATTTCTCGAGATTAACCTTAATTCTGTTGGTCACGCTCCGCACGGCCTGCGTGGGATCCTTCTCGTATTCCCGTTTTAACTCTCCCGGAATGATGGCATGCCCGAAACGACAGTAAGCATCACTTCGAAACTTTTCGTAATCCGAATAATTTAGACCAACAGGCACGATGTGCACGCCCAGCCGAAAATCGTATTCGTTTTCCGCTCCAAAGGCGATTCTGGCAGCACCCGTCTTTATGCGCTGAAGTCTTCGCTCTGGTTCACTCGTGCCTTCAGGAAAGATGAGAAAGCTCCCCCCCTGCCGCAAATGGTCATAAAGTCTTCGGAACACTTCCTCATTCCGGAGCATTTGAGCCGGGTCGTCCTGATATCGATAGAGGGGAACGAGTCCCATTCTTCCCAAGAGCCATGAGGCTATTCTGTTCGTGAACAGAGTTCCCTTTGCCAGGAAATGAATTCTTTTTCCCACGGCGTAGCCAACGAGCATGGCGTCAATCATCGTGTTGGGATGGTTGGCCACGAAAATGGTGGGCCGGTTTTTCGGCACCCGCTCCCTGTGTTCCACAACAATGTTGTGAAAGAACCTCTCCAGGGAAAGAATGGCGACGAGTCTGATCAGAGTGTAAAGCATGAGGTCGTCTCACGTCTGAGGCGTCAATTCGGGCGGCCTCACAAGATAACTCAGATAGATAAAGGGTGTATCGATAGCGGCAACGAGAAGTTTGAGAAAGTACGTGGAGATAACAACTTGCACCACAATTCCGAAAGGAAGTGCATAGTTATCACCAACCAGAAGTGCCGGGAGGACCAGGAAAGCAAGCGAAGAGAAAACAACGGAATCGATCAACTGACTTACCCAGGTGCTTCCGTTATTGCGAAGCCAAAGGAATCTTCCCTTTGTCTTCATGCGAATGGCATGGAATGCCCAAACATCGTGGAGCTGGGAAATCAGGTAAGCCAGAAGACTGGCGAGGATGATACTGGGACCGACGGTGAATATTTGTATCATCCCTTCGGCGGCTCCCCAGTCCGAACTGCTGGGCATGAATCGCAACATGAACTGAGACATGATCAGATAGAACAGAGCCACGAAAAACCCGAGGAATACGGCGTCCCGGGCCGCCTTCTTTCCATGGTGCTCCGCGAGTAGATCGGTGGAAAGAAATATGGCGCCGTAGACAACGTTTCCGCCTGTGGCAGCCAGTCCAAAAAGGGTGATCTGTTTGGTCACAAACAGGTTGGCGAGAACGATGCAGACCGCAACATATCCGTACAACCAGTTCTTGCCAATTCGAAATGCCACCAGCGTGAAGGTGAGTCCAACAAGGGTTTGAGCCAGAAAAAGGAGCTCGTCAGTCATGTGAAGCTTGCCATTTCGATCTCAAAGCTGTCACGAATGCCTTCGGGGGCCTCACCACCTTACCGGATGAATTGACGAAGGTATGGACAGTGTACCCTTCCGCGACGGTTATGTCCCCCACTTCCTTCGTTACTCCATAATCTATGCGAATCTTAGAGCGCGGGAAATCCATTATCGTCGACTGGATGCTCAGGAGATCATCAAAGGTGGCGCCATTCTTGTAGGGACAATGACTCTCAATAACCGGAAGGAAAACTCCCATTTTTTCAATCTCAGCGTAGGGGAGGCCAAGCTCCCTCAACATGTGTGACCGGGCGGCCTCAAAGTACTCGAAATACCGGCTGTAATATGCTCGCCCCATCATATCCGTATGGGCATAGATCACGCGCATCGAAAAACGGGAGGAGAACACGATCATTCCTCCCAGACGCCTATCCGGTCATATTTTTCAATCCGCCTCCCTACAAGGTCGTCGGGGAGAAGGTCGTTCAGACTGTCGAGTTCTTCTACAATGACTTCCTTCAGTGCGGCCGCTATCGCGTCGTGGTTTCGATGGGCACCACCGAGAGGTTCCTCGATGATCCTGTCGCAGATGCCCATCTCGTACAAATCCATGGCGGTTACCTTCATGGCGTCGGCGGCCTCTTCAGCCTTTTTGGCATCCCTCCAGAGAATTGAAGCGCACCCCTCTGGACTGATGACGGAAAACCACGTATTCTCCAGCATAATGAGGCGATCTCCCACCCCGATTCCCAGGGCACCGCCGCTCGCTCCTTCTCCTATCACAATCGTAAGGATCGGCACGGGCAGCAAAGACATCTGCATCAGGTTCCTCGCAATCGCTTCAGCTTGACCCCTTTCCTCGGCCCCTAAGCCCGGATAGGCACCAGGCGTATCCAGAAGACAAACAATAGGATGTTTAAACTTTTTCCCCAGGGTCATAATTCTCAGTGCCTTCCGATAGCCCTCCGGATTCATCATCCCGAAATTTCTGTAGAGGTTTTCTTTTGTATTCCTCCCCTTTTGCTGGCCGATAAGGATAACTGAGCGTCCGTCAATAACACCCAAGCCTGCCACCACCGATTTATCGTCCCCGAAGTGACGGTCGCCATGAAGTTCCAGAAAGCTTGATGTAATTCTGTGGATATAGTCAAGGGAGTAGGGCCGACCGGGATGTCGGGCGAGCTGAACACGCTGCCACCGGGACAGGTTGGAATAGATTTTCTTCACAAGCTTTGCGTGCTTTTGCTCCAGTCGGTGGATTTCATCACTCAGCTCCGCCTGTCCCTGATCGTTGAGGACCTTAAGATCCTCGATCTTTTTTTCGAGCTCCACTATGGGCTCTTCAAACTCTAGAACAAAGTCGGCCATGGCTTGTCAGAGGGCGAAAAGGGTCCTTATGAGGATCTCCAGGTCAAATACCATCGATTGATGCTGAACATAATAATGTTCAAAAACGGTGCGCTCGTCCGATTCGACATTCAACTTCTTAATCCTGTCCAGACCCGTCAACCCGGGCTTGCACATAAGTCGAATCTGGTCGGATGACGCGGGAACCAGGGAACTTCCAACGAAGCTCATGTCACCCCTGAAAATAGCGACGAGAAGCGGAAGTTCTCGGAGGAGGCGTCGCCTGCTGGGAGTTATCCATCCCCTGAATTTCGAGCCGTCAACTCCCCAAAAGAGCGTTCTTTTCCACCTGGGAATTCTGAGCAAGAGGACCATGAAAACTGGACTCAACACTACCAGCATCAAGGTGGAAAGAACCAGGTCAAAAGTACGCTTCGAAAGAGCGTTGAGGCGGCGAAAGAGGGTATACTCAATATTGACAAAAGGAAAATCACTCACATCTTCCACGAGGGCCTTTCCCAGGAGGATGTCCCTGTCTTTGGGAACAATGCGGTAGGTCAGCCTCAGATCTTTTGTGGAGTCCATCACGTCAAGTATGGATTCATTGGAAAGGTGATCTGAGGTGAAAATGAGTTCACGGATGGAATGAGATGTGACTATGTCACGGATGGAGTCGAGAGTGCCGAGGAACGGTGGAAGGACTTCCAGTCTTGGATTTTCAGCATCCTGGAATTCGCCGTTTTGGAAAGATTCGTATTCCACATCTGAAAATCCCACAACATAGATGCCCGTATCCAGGCGACGACCGATATTCCCGGCGATTCGTCTCCCCTCCTTTCCCATACCGATAACGACAGCTCGTCTCGAGAAAATTGAGGACTGGCCCACCGGGGCACTTCTGAAAAAACCTCGCGACTTGAGAACATGTGCCAGCAATCGCCACCCGGGGATCCCCAATGTGATGAGGGCCGACGCAACCAGAAGGACTGCGCGGGAATAGGCAAACTGTTTGAAGAAGTAGGTAAAAGCAGCGATGAACAAGAAAGCCAAAATGGAGGAGACCATGGCACGGTTATACGAAAGGACGAATCGGGAATAAAGTTGGAAAGCCGCCCCCACAAGGACCCAGAATACCGAATAAATGGCAAGCACGGGAAGATAAGCCTCCAACAGCGGGGTGTAGTCTCCGAATCGCATGGGGATGGCAACGAGAAAAGCGGTGAAAACAACACCCACATCCATGACGACGGGAACAAATTGAGCCATTGAGGAAGAAACAAACGTGGAAGCGTGCCTGAGGAGAATTCCAAATCTGAGTACCCATCGTGTCAGGATGGAAACGGTGCGGGAAAAATGTTTATCGACGAAAAGAGCCATCGCCTCATGGAACCATTTCAGACTGTCAAAGGGGGCAACTTTCACGCTCTCCCCCTTGTAGTGCACAATCTGAGTCAAAGGAACATAGTGAACTTCAAAACCCGCTTGAATGGTTCTGTAGCAAAAATCGAGGTCTTCTCCGAACATGAAAAACCGATCATCGAACTGCCCAACATGTTTGAAGATCTCCCGCCTGATAAACATGCACGATCCGCTGATGGCATCCACATTGTGCACCTGATCCGAATCGAGGAATGTCAAATTGTACTTGCCTGCCCATCTGCTTCCGGGAAAAATCTTGCTGAGACCCACTATTTTCGGCAGGGCCACTCCTGGGGTGGGAAAGCTTCTTTTGCAGGAAAGCTGTAGCGTCCCATCCGCATTCAGGATTTTCGGGCCACAGATACCCACTTCGGGATGGCCAACCATGTATTGAGTAAGAACATTCAACGTGTCCTCCTGCACGAGGGTGTCCGGGTTCAATACAAGAAGGTACTCTCCTGACGATTCTTGGAACCCGCGGTTGACCGCTCTCGCAAATCCCAGATTAGTCCTGTTTTTGACAACCTTTACCTGTGGGAAGCGGGATCTCAGCATCTCAACGGAACCGTCAAAGGAGTTATTATCGACGACGATGATTTCCACATCCCCATCTACCTCGGACGCATTCAAGGCGATCAGACAGTTCTCCAGGTAGGCCTGTACATTGTAGTTGACAATGATGACCGAAATGGTGCCTCCCACCTCCCCTTTTTCCCCGCTTACTTGTACCAACCGAATATTCTCCAGACTCTGAGTCTCCAGACCATCGCCGCGGCTTCAAACATGATCGATCGGGTCATCTTTGACTCGCCGACCGTCCGGTCGTGAAAGATAATGGGGATCTCTTTTATACGGAATCCTTTTTGCCATGCCCTGAAGGTCATCTCGATCTGAAATGAGTATCCCTGGGACCGTATCGAAGTCAGGTCGATCGACTCCAGGATCTTCCGGCTCCAGCATTTGAATCCTCCCGTGGCATCGCTTACGGGTAATCCGGTGACCCATCTGGTATACTTGTTCGCTCCATAGCTGAGAATCAGCCGCCTGATTGGCCATCTGACCACGTTCACTCCGTCACTGTACCGGCTTCCCAGGATAAGGTCGAATTGCGTGAGCAGATCGAGCATCCTGGGAATTTCCGAGGGATCGTGTGACAGATCGGCATCCATCTGCACAATGCTGTCAAAGTCATGTTTCAACGCGTACTTGAATCCTTCACAATAGGCGGAGCCAAGACCCATTTTCGCTTTCCGTCGCAAAAGGTGGAGGTTCGGAAATTCGTCTTGCAGGGATTCCACGTAATCCCCGGTACCGTCAGGGGAGTTGTCATCGACTACCAAGACGTGGAACTGTTCACTTATCTCGTTGACGGCCCTGATCAGTTCGCTAATATTTCTGCGCTCGTTGTAGGTTGGTGTTACGACAACCGTTTTCAAGCGACAACGCCCTCCCTGACCTTTCGCAGACAGTAGTCCACATCATACGTTCGCAGACCCAAGACGTTTTCAACCTTCTCAGTAACGAGTCCCGATTTGAGAGGTCTCTGGGCCTCCTGTTTCAGGTCATCCGTGGATACACCGGTGATCAGGGATAGATCCAGGTCGAACACCCTTGCTATCTTCCTGGCGAATTCAAACCGAGTCAGGAATTCTGCTCCCCCATAGTTGAATATGCCGTTGACGTTCAGCAGAATGGCCATCTTGATGGCTTCAGCCAATGCCCCGGTCCACGTGGGATTTCCCCACTGATCGTTCACGACGCGGATGGGTGTCCCTGCACGAAGGGACTGGACGACCCAGTCGACAAAATTTGCCTTGGTGACTGAGGATGCACCGTAGAGCACGTTCGTTCTGAGGATAACCCAGGAAGTTGCGTTTCCCCGGACGGCATTCTCCGCCGCCAGCTTCGTCTTTCCGTAGTAATTGATAGGATTTGGAACGGCGGACTCATCGTAAGGACCGTTTCTTCCCTCGAATATGTAGTCAGAGGAGATTTGGATGAACTTTACTTGCTTTGTCCTGACCGACTCCAGCAGGTTCTCCGTCCCCTTCACATTCACATTCCATGCCTGTTCTCTTTTTTTCTCACAGCCGTCCACGTCCGTGTATGCAGCAAGATTAAGAATCACATCGGGATCAAATTTCTCAACACATTCGAACACTCGGTTTCGTCGCTGGATGTCAAGCGTCCGAATGGGACAGAAACATGGAAAGTCATCAGGAATGGCCAGGCCCGTGGCAAGGAGGTCAAAATGAGACTGCAACTCCTGCGTGACAGCCTCTCCGAGCTGACCGAAGGCTCCTGTTATGAGTATTCGCTTTGCCACAATTGCACTCTGTGGATCGCTGCTTCAGCTGCGTCCCCTTAAGCCAAAATTTAGGATATCGGGTACCTCTCTCCAAAGTTTATGAAGGGGTCAGGATCTTTCAGCAGCAACGGTAGAAAAGGTGCGAACCATGGTTTCCATCTGACGAAGCAGAAGAACCTTTTTCCCCCCCGGGTAGTGAATTAAACAGTTGATATGGAAAAGTCTGTCGGAGGCCTCATCGTAAAACACGTAGGATACGAAAGGACCCCCCTTCACGTCCGTCCGGTGTTCCCACAAACCCTCGATTCGCCAGGCACGCGTTCCGTTTATCTCGATCCGGTCTATCCGCTGATAGTTGTTTGTGAACATGATTTGCTTTAGGAAGACTTCTGGCAGGCTGTGGACCAGTTCTGTCACAATCTGGGCATCCAGCTCCTTCGAGATGGGATCTTCCATCCACCGGACAGTGACCCAGCGGTATGGGAATGATCGACCAAGCCAGACGAAGTTTTCTTCAGGTTTCTCCTGAATGACAGCATAGTCGTGCTGAATCCTCATGTACCACCCGTATTTTCCTTCCAGTTCCGTGCTCAATTTCTTCTGCTCCATCGTCTTAAACACGTGGCTTTTCATCCTCGAAAGGAATGCGGCGTCAAACTGGTCGAACAACCACGGGCCCTTCTCAACCGTTGAGTGGGACAGGTCACTATCCGTTCTTGCGGCCAGAATTGCCAGTACCTGTCCCCTTGAATAATAATCGTGCGTCGAAAACACCTGGTTTTTCCCCTGAACCGCCATTTCGTACTGGTTCTTTGGGAGGAGAGACATCGCCAGAACATCCCCTGACGTGTCAACGGGAGAGAACAGCGAGACGACTACAATGTTGTAATAGTCCTTCAGATTCTCAAAATCGGAGGGATCCTTGTAGTCGAGCTCAAAATACCGTTCCGCTTCAGGAGTGTATACGATTCTGTCAAATACCGCCTCAATGGATGGTTTCACATAAGGAAGGTCTTCCTTGGAGGAAAAAACGAGGATCCGGTTCTGAACGCCTTTGGCCTGCTGCTTGTGCGGCGCGCAGCCAGTCACCAGAAAAACGCTGAGGCCACAGCTTAGGCTAAGGCGAAGGTTGAGGCTAAGGTTCAAATAATTAGACAAGAACATTCAGTTACTCATCAATGAACCGTCTTTTAGATTCAAGAAATGTTTTCTTTTCTTCCATTCTTTTCATCCGCCTCAGCCTCCGCCTTCCCTTGTCTTTTCACTTCTTTTCCTTCGCCTTAGCCTCGGCCTCCGCCTTTCCGTTTTCCTCAGCCTCCGCCTTCGCCTGAATAATTACCCCCTTCATTCCAAAAGGGTAAAATCGGCCTGTCTCTTCTCGAGCGATACGGAACGTACCTTGATCGTCACGCGCTTACCCATCTGATACTTCTGTCTCGATTTCTTGCCAACCAGCGAGAGATCCAGTTCGTCAAATCCATAGTAATCATCGTCAAGAGTATCCACATGCACAAATCCTTCAACGAGCGCGTGTTTCAATTCCACAAAAAAACCGGACGACACGACACCGGAAATAATACCCTCAAACGTCACGCCGATCCGTTGTGAGAGCCATCGAATTTGTTTGAGCTTTATGTAATCCCGTTCGGCCTCCATGGCTTTGATTTCAGCCTGCGTGGATTCCCTGGCAACGTCCGCGAGGGCGGCAGTCATTGCGGAGAACCTCGGGTCCCTTCTGCCAAGAAATGACTCTCCAAGTAACCTGTGAACCACCAGATCAGGATATCGCCTGATGGGGGAACTAAAATGCGTATACGTTTCAAAAGCCAGACCGTAATGCCCCCGGTTCTCCGGACTGTAGACTGCTTTCGTCATGGTTCGCAGGGCCAGACTTTCTATGAGACTCTTGTAGGGCGAGTCCTCTACGGAGGACAAGATATTTCGAAATTCGAACGGTCTCAGATGAGTTGTCTTACCGGAATTCAAACCAAGAGCTCGAAGGATGCCCAGGAATCTGTCCATGCCTTCTTTTGTAGGTTTGTCATGAACTCTGTAGACGAATGGCCGCTCATTTTCCGCGGATCCCGGTACTTTTTCCGCCACGACACGGTTGGCCAATAACATGGATTCTTCTACAATCCTGTGGCTTTCTAACCTTTCACTAGGGTGTATCTCATGAGGAATGCCTCCATTCCGGAAACGAAATATGGGTTCCGGAATGTCAAAATCGATACTCCCTTTCTCCTGTCGCTTCTCAAGGAGTTTCGCTGAGATCTTCCGGAGCTGCAGAAGTAATTCGGAATGCTTCGACTTTTTCTTCCCGTCCAGAATTGACTGAACTTCCCGGTAGGTGAACGTCCTTGCACTCCGGATTACAGAGGAGTGGAAAGAAGTCTGAACGATATCGCAGTCACCATTCAATCTTACCAGAACGGTCACTGCCAGCCGGTCTTTTCCCGTTACCAAAGAACAGAGATCGGCAGACAATTCGTCCGGAAGCATGCGAACCACTCCCTCAGAGAAATAGACGGAAGTTCCCCGCCTTCGCGCCTCTCGATCGATTTCCCCGCCTATGGGAACGAAAAAACTGACATCGGCGATATGTATCCCCATAACGAAATCGCCGTTCTTCTTTTTTTCAAGTGAGATCGCGTCGTCGAAATCCCTTGCTTCCGCCGGATCGATAGTGATGCAGGGAAGCGACCGGAAATCGGTTCTATTGGGAATTTCGTTCTGAATGGTCTCGCTGTCGAACTGCCGGGCTTCATTCAGCACCTTCCTGGAGAATCGCGGCTCAAGTTCAAACTTATAGCAAACAATTGTTATGTCGTCTTCAGGTTTCTTCATGGAACCGATGACCTTTAACGGTTCCACTTGAATTGGCTCCCGTCCATGGCCCCAATCGTGGACTTCCGCCACTATGGCGTCTCCCGGCGAAATTTTCACCCGGGAGGACGCCTGAATGTGAATCCCCCGTCTGGGAGTTACCGTATCAATTTCCAGATACAATTCCCCGTTCCTGGCTGTTACCGTTCCGATGAACTCTGTTGTTCCCCTCTGGACGATGCGGGTGACCTGCCCCTCCGGCCTCTTTCCAAAACTCGACGGCAGAAGTGCCACTTCTACGGTATCCCCGTGCACGGCCCCTCGCAGTTTCTTGGCACTCACAAAAACATCGTCCTTGTCTTCCATCAATACGAAGCCGAAACCCTTGTGATGCAGTACGAGAATCCCCGCAACCTTTTGCGTGCCACCGGTCCATAAGTACCTCCCTTCTCGAGTGCGCAGCACTTTTCCTTCCTGTACCAACCGCCGGAGCTCGGTTCTGAAACGACGGTGCTCTGACTTGGACAAGCGCAACAACCTGGCCAGTTCACTCTTCCCGTAAGAAGAATCGGGATCCTTCTTCAGATAACCGGTGATTTTCTTTCGCATCAGAATCTGCCGAGAAGCTGCATGTGGATCTTCCCCCTCGAAGGTCTGTCGTCACGGTTTAACGCATACTCAACCCGAAGGAAGCCCAGAGGCGTCTTGTACTGAATCCCCAAACCACCAGAAAATGGTAACTTCGGTGATACGTTGTGGAGTGCAACATCCACAAAAGAGTAAACTCGACTCATTCTTCCTTGCCGGTACCTCAGTTCAAACCAGCCAATGACCATGGCGCTGGATCGAAACAGCTGTTCCCGGTAACCTCTGAGGGTTGAAGCGCCTCCGTAGGTGAAAAGTTCCGCCGGTGGAACAGACCGTCCGCCCGTGACGTGGACCAGACCGCCCATACCTCCCACGGCCGCTAACCATCTTCCGGACAGCGACCTCAGAATCTCAAAGCGCGATTGTATTCTGAAGAGGATTTCACTCCGATACCCAGGAGTGGAAAAATTGCCTGCCTCACTACTCCAGCGCAGATGGAATCCCCTGGTGGGATTCCATGAATCGTCCCTTCTTTCCCACTCGTTTTCCACTACCAGAGATCGAAGCGTATGATTCTTGAGTCCGAGACTGTCGCCGCCAGGCGTCACCTTGACGGTCGTATTCTCTGCCCCCAGGGACCACTTACCCGTCGAAGAATAGGACTTGACACCTGACAGATGGGTCTTTCTCGTCACGTAGAGGCCGTCCTGTAGATTCTGGAAGAAACGAAACCTTGCGCCGAGATTGAGCTTCCAGACAAATGGCTCTTCATACCCCAGTGACAGAATCTGTGATTGCCTGTCTTTCCGCTGCCAAAGCAGATCTGCCTGCGAGGCCGTGCCGAACGGGTTTTCCACGTGCAACTGAATATCTCCGGTGACCTGAGAAACCGCGTCTGACCTGGGAAGATAGCCTACGGTTCCGGAAAAGGTGTTCTGAAAATTCTCCTCCACCGGTATCATTAACGCCACCCTGCCTTCGCCATATGTTGCGTAGAAAGGCTTCCCCCTGAGATTCAGGAAGCTGTATCCCTGGAAAAGATTTTGAACTCTCAAAAGGGACGCCTGTGAGGCCACTTCTGAATCGACAGGTCTCACTATGTTCCAGAGAGTGACGGGACTTGTGAGATCGGCGCCCAGAATCACGATTGAATCGATGTGGACCGGAGACGGATCTGATACCTCCCATACCGTTTTCAATCTGCCTGGTTCATGAGACGATTGCTCAAGCGAAACCCATTTCAAGGAGGCTCTCAGTAATCCGCGACGCCTGCACTCCGCCTGAAGACTATCAAGAAGAGTGAGCACTTCGGAGGGCTCCTCTATTGTCCTTACAACCCTATCAGTTTCGGTGGAGTCGCCCGATACCTCCACGATAACTGACACATTTTTCGCCCCGATGGTACACGTGGTCAGCGTTAACATTGTAATGACCTTAGAAACTCGCACGGACTTCCCCCGATGCTGTGAGAATTCCATCGTGAATGGGATCAAGGAGATATGTGAGCCCTGCATTCGCTGATATGTTTCCAGCGAACACGAGTAGTGCCGTCAGGGAATATCTGTAGGTATTCCCAATCTGCAAACCCTGGGCGGACTCGGGAGGCAGGGAGACGGAAATGGGTGATTCCGGCACAACGCGGTATGTGTCAAGGGAGGCTTGAATCCTGCCCCCTTTCCTTGGAAACAGACGTGCGTGAACACCCAGTCCCACGATATCCACCTCATAACTCTCAGTGTAGATCTTTCCCAAATCCTTCCCGTAACGGAAATCAGTTCCCAACTCGAACATTTTCGTGGGTCTCCACCGCGGTCCTGAGCTCAGAAACCACCCGGAACCCCGGCGCTGTCTGGCTTTGACGAGTGCCCTGACAGAGCTTTTCTGAAGTTTGGCGTCCGTGACCCACGTGATTGAGGAGAGAACCGGCTCCTCAAGGGAAAATGCGTGCTTCGTAGATTTGCTTTCGGAGCCGTTTCGACTGTTCTGACCTTCCACATCAGTACGGCGAGAGGATGAAATTCGGATCCTCCGCCGGGTTCTGCTGGGTGTGTAGTTCAATTCCTGTTGCAGAGCGAGGCGGGCACTGTTGATGCTACTGGAAGAAAGGGAAGGTTGTACGAATGTGTCCCACGTGAGAACTGAGGCACTTTGATCACCCTTACCATAAACCCTCCAGGTGACATCCTTCAGATACGGTATCTGCGTTCGTCTGAAATTGCAAAAGAACTTAATTCCAGCCGTCAGGTGGGCTGCCGGCAGTTTCTTGCCCGAGGAAATGTGATGGGCCACAAGATTTCCGTTTGGATCGGGAAAGAACTGATCGTAGTCACGATCATAACGGTAATCTCCCTGACCCACGCCAACGGAATCGTATACCACGATCTTTTGGGTGTACAGGGTCTGCTCGAGCTTGAAGTCAACATCGGCTCTCACGATTCCCCTTCGCGGATGATAGCCGAGATTTCCCCGGGCGAGACCGTAATTCAGATCGTCTCGTCCATGGGCATATGACTTGATCTTCTGTTTCAGAAGAAGGCGAAGTCGATAGCCCGAACGCCATCTGCCATCCATATGAAGTTCCCCAAGCCACGACTCCCCCTGCTGAGAACCGGTAGAGTCATGATCCGTTCGATGTGTGAGGGCCAGGCGGGCCCTGGCCCGCTCTCCTTCCCTCACAAATCCGCCGCCGGCTTCCCTGAAGTTCAACCTTGTTTCCCGTTTTTCCTCTTCGAAGCGGAGGAAAGGGTGGAATCTCCCGGGAAGAAATCCAGCATACAGGCGCTCTCTCTGCCACGTTGACCGGCCACCGGCCATGTCGGATCCCTCTTTGCGAGTCGCCGCAGTCATATCAAGACGAAGATCGGGAATCCAATGAAAGGAGAGAGAGGTGTTCCCCTGCCACCGCGTGGAGCGTTGTCCCGCCACTCCGTAACTTCCCAAAGACAGACTGCTGGTGCTCCTCTGACCCAACCGATGGGAGATCTCCACCGTTGCGAGTTGTTCAGCAGCACCTTCTCCGTTCGACCCCTCATCCATCCCGTGAGACAGGTTCCACTCACGATTGAATTCGAGGCGCCTGTCCCTCTGAAGCGGAGAAAAGTGCTTACCTGTCTTCCACGTGGATGCTGTGAGTGAAAGGTGACCCAGTTCACGGGGAAGTTCCTGGTTGTGGGACAGCTCGATTTCCCCGGCATAGCCGTCGTTGTCATCGTCGTCATGCGGAGATAGGAGATTCCGGTCCCGGGTGGAACCGGACAGATTAATGACGGCACGAGTGGAATCTCCCACATTCAAGCCAGTTGAAATGTTCAGTATCTGATGAGACTCAGGAGAGGGCAGATTCTGCCAGGGAACATAGAGATCAGAATATTCCTCCCGGTCATTTTCCTCTAGATACTCAAAGTAAACCTGTCCGCCTGGCGTCGCATGACGAGCGTATTCACCCCGAGGTCCCACGTTGTGGAAGACCACACGATAGTAGTCATCATCACCTGTTTTCTCCTCATCCGCAACATAGACAAGAACGGAATCTCCCGGAATCTTTCGACCGGGCATTTTGACGTAATGTCCACCTGCGTCTCTGGTGACAGTCTCGATTTTCGCCCTTTTGTCGCCATATTGTTTCAACTGTTGCCTCTCCCCGTCGCTCAAAGAAAATGCAACAGGGGTGTTGAGGTTGTCGCTTTCCCTGATCCAGCCGGCGGATACTGAGGCTCTCCTATTTCCGAACTTACGCGTCACCGTCGTGGAGGCAACCCGCCTGGGGAATGCCAGATCCGAGTATTCGTATTCCACGTAAATTCGGCTCTCCGAATCGATCACCTGGTTGGTGGTGAATGTTATCTCCCCGCGGGAGTAGTCGATAGTGTAATCGTTGTTTTCCCCCCTTTCCGTTTTCTCTCCGTCGACCCAGGTCCGTTCCGAGCTCGCCAGAACGATAATATCCCTGGAACCATGATCCGAGAAAAGCGAATATGGACCTTGGTTCCCATCTTCACCTCGGATTTCCATACGGTGAAACTTGCCCTTCGTGCTCGCGACGTAGACGTCCGCGGCTGTCTCCTCTCCCCGCATATTCACCTTCAATCCTTCGAGACGACGGGTGACCTCCATGAATCGCCCGTGCTTCAGACTCATGTCAATGTCACCTGCCACAATTGTGGCAGAAGGATGTTTCACTTCAAGGAATACTTTATCTAATTCCTCGACTGTCCTGGTATTTCCTTCCGGTTGGATTGGCATGTTCTGGTCCGATATCGTTCCGGAAACGGTCATGTCCTTCGACAGTTTACCTTGGAGGGCCAGTTCCAGACCGCCTGTGAGTGAAACACCACTCGAGGGTGAAACGGAAATACCCCTGAAGAGGGTCCCGTCCGCCACAAGGGGGAGATTTTCCTCAGACTCGATTTTTTCACGCGCATCGATTCCTGTGTCTACTATGGGATACTCGCCCGTTAGAACAGGTAGCGATCGGATAACGGGCTCGACATGCGTGACGAACCGGTCCGTTAGATGTTCGTACGCCACAACAAACGTTTCCCTCTGGCGAACGGGATTTGAGAGAACGATTCTTCCCTCTATCGATTCAAGGCGATACGTTTCTACGACAGAATCTTGAACCGTGACGAGTTCTGTACCGGAAATAACCAGATCGTGACTGAGGGACAGGATGGAATCCCCCGGCTGAACAAAGAGGGTATCCTGGCTCCTCGCCGTCTCCAGTTTCCCCTCAGTCCCGGCCCCCTGCAGAAAACCAGCGAAAACAGGCAGAAGAAGTGCGAAACGGGATCGATTAATCAAGGAACTTGAGTTCTGCGGTTAGAATGCTTCCAGAGAGACTATCCGCCACATAAAGAACATCACGAAGCACTGTGCAGTCTGAAATGGAGACTTCCCTTCCGGACGTAGTTTGAATGGGTACCTCATTGAACGAGTCTTCATCCGTGGAAAGGAGATAGACACCACCGCCCCTGCTTATGATGAACCAGCGGTCACGCCACGGATGCACGACGGTGACATCTCCCGGAGGGAGGGGCACCTTACGCTTCAGCCGTCCTTCCCGAGAGATCAACACGAACATTCTTGTTCCACGATCAATGATGGCCAGTTCATTGTCCGCACCCACCTCCATGTCCTGGATCCGTGAAAAACGATCGTCTCCATAGGTTGCGTCTCCGATGACGTTGATGAGTCTTCCGTTTTCGGTGAGAACGTTGACTTCCCACGCGCCCCACGTTGCAGCCATAATCTCGTGAAACTCGTTGCGGGCGATTCGAAAGGGAAATTTGAGACTTCCATTGGACAAATCCGGAAGATACATGTCGCCCACAAAATTGAGTTTTCTGTCGAACCGCAAGATCCTGTGAGTGGCGTTGTCGCAAACAAGCACATCCAGGCCTCTTGATGCGGTAATATCAGAGGGTAGAGAAAACAATTCGCCTTCATCCCCCCAGCCCCCGGCAATTCTCGGAGCCGTCCCGTTGCCGGGAATGACCGCGAGCCAATGATTTTCGTCATCCAGCAGGTAAAGATCGCCAAACTGGTTCGATGCAATGTATTTGGGTCTGACACTTTTCTCCCGAAGAGATTCCGGGAGATCCAACTCACTCCAGTCACTCCTCAAAACCTGAGAAGAGACCATACCATTACTCACGAGGAAGAGGATGCAAAAAGTTATTCTTTTCACGGATTCACAGGCAGTCTGGAATCAAGTCAGTTGCCTT